>JAEZAW010000275.1 GCA_023430315.1 Pseudomonadota bacterium
GCGCGCATGCGCTCGGCGTCTGTGGCACCACCGCCGAGCTTGATCTTGAGCAGCGTATGATGCTGCGCCTCACGCGCTCGCGCAGCCATGACATCAGGCGTGTTGAGGCTCAGGGTGAAGCAGGTTAGCGGCGGCACGTAGGATTCGAGGCCGGCCAGCTCCCAGGCGCGGTGCCCGGCCTGTTTGGCTTCGAGATCCCAGAACGCGCAGTCGATCGCGTTGCGGGCGGCGCCGGGCGGCAGAGCGAGGGCCAGCGCGTCACGTGATGCAACGCTGCCGACGCCCTCGATCGCCGCGACCGTGCCTTCGACCGTCTCGCCGTAGCGCGCGTAAGGCACGCATTCGCCGCGCCCGATGATGTCGTCTCTCAGCGCTTCGACGATTACGACCACGACTTCCGTCCGCGCGCCACGCGAGATGGTGAAGTCGCCGGCAATGGGCCAGCGCTCGACGATTGCGCTAAGCACTGCGGCGCGCACGTCTACCCTCGCGCAGCAATGGCATCGGCGATGGCGACGGTGCGCCGTGCGATGTCGGCGTGCAGCAGCTCGACCATGCGCCCTTCGAGATTGATCACGCCCTTGCCTTTGTTCTCCGGCTGGTCGAAGGCCGCGATGATCTTGCGCGCGAACTCGACCTCGGCCACGGGCGGCGAGAAGACCTCGTTTGCGAGCGCGATCTGGTCGGGGTGGATGAGCGTCTTGCCATCGAAGCCCAGCATGCGGCCTTGCCGGCACTCGTTGGTGTAGCCTTCCATGTCGCGGAAGTTGTTGTAGACGCCGTCGAGGATGGTGAGCCCGTGCGCGCGCGCCGCGGTAAGCGCGGCCGAGAGCCAATAGAGTGCGGACGTGCGCTCGGCATCGAGCACGGCGCCGGTCTCCTTGATGAGGTCATTGAGGCCGAGCACGAGCACGGCGAGGCGCGAGCCCGCGTGGCGCGCCGCCCCTGCGATCTCATGCGCCTTCAGAATGGCGATCGGCGTCTCGATCATGGCCCAGAGTTGCATGCTCTCGCCCGCGCCCGCTTGGCGCATAGCAGAGGACGCGCGCGCGATGTCGTCGCTGCTCGCGGCTTTGGGTATGAGGATCGCGTCCGGCCCCGCAGCGACAGCGGCCTTGAGATCATCGGCACCCCAGGGAGAATCGAGGCCGTTGATGCGGATCACGATCTCGCGCGGACCATAGCCGCCGGCCTTGACCGCATCCGTCACCTGCGTGCGCGCCTGCGCCTTCGCGTCCGGCGCGACGGCATCCTCGAGGTCGAGGATGAGCGCATCGGCCGGCAGGCTCTTGGCCTTTTCGAGGGCGCGGGCGTTGGCGCCCGGCATGTAGAGTACGCTGCGGCGCGGACGCACGGTCATTGTGATCTCCGAGGCTCTTGGATCCTGCTTGTTATCGCGCGCGTTCTCCACACGCGCAACGGCCGTCACTGGCGCCGGACTGAGCGCTCGACTATGAGGTGAATGAATTTCGTGCTCCGAGCTGGTCAAAGTGCGGCGCGACGTTGCACCACGGAGAGGTGTGGCGCCTCTGGGCGTATGCACCAGCTTCCCACCATGAAGGCTAAGCGCGGATGAGCGTCTATCTCCCGATCGCAGAGCTGGCCATCGACCTGCGCGTGCTGATCGTGCTCGGTCTGGTGGTGGGCTTTCTGTCGGGCCTGTTCGGCATCGGCGGCGGCTTCATCACCACGCCGTTCCTGATCTTCCTCGGCGTCCCGCCGGCCATCGCGGTCGGCACGGGGGCGAGCCAGGTCGTCGCATCGTCCGTCTCGGGGGCGATCGCGCACTGGAAGCGCGGCAATGTCGATCTCAGGATGGGCCTCTTGCTCATAGCCGGCGGTGTCGTCGGCGCGACGACGGGCGTGATGTTCCAGCGGCTGCTCAAGGCCGCCGGTCAGCTCGACTTCTTCATTGCCATGGCTTACGTCGTCTTGCTCGGCACGGTCGGCGCGCTCATGCTTGTCGAGAGCGTCCGCACCATGCGCCCGAAGCCAGGACCATTGAAGACCACGAGCCGCCGCGGCGGCCAGCACGTGTGGGTGCAGCGTCTGCCGCTGAAGGTGCGCTTCCGGATCGCGAAGCTCTATATCAGCGCGGTTCCCGTCGTTCTCATTGGTACGGTCATAGGCTGGCTTACCGCCATCATGGGCGTCGGTGGCGGCTTCATGCTCGTGCCAGCGCTGATCTACATGCTGCGCGTGCCAACCCGCGTCGTCATCGGGACGTCGCAGTTCCAGGTCGTCTTCATTACGGCGTTCGCGACATTGCTGCAGGCCACGACGAATTTCTCGGTCGATCTCCTGCTGGCGGCCCCGCTCATGATTGCCGGTGTCTTCGGTGCGCAGTACGGCGTACGCGCCGGCCAGAATCTCAAGGCCGAGCAGCTTAGAGCGCTTCTAGCCATTCTCGTGCTTCTCGTGGCCATTCGACTGGCCTTCGGGCTGGTCATCGTGCCCGAGGAGCTATATGAACTCGACGACCGTCCGTAGGCCGAGCCGCGCCGGTCAGGTCTGACTTGCGCCGCCCGCCGTCCAGGATCGGGAAACTCCTTGCGTGAAACCACTCCGAGCCGCTATGTCTGGCCAGATATATCGCGTTGCCTGAAGGAGCCATCATGACTGCTTACGAGACGCTCAATCATTACATCGACGGACAGTGGGTGCAGCCGACCTCGGGCAAATCGCAGGAGGTCATGAACCCCGCGAAGAACACACCGCTCGCGACGCTTGGCTATGCCGGCCGCCCCGATCTCGACAAGGCCATCAAGGCCGCCGAGAAGGGCTTCGCCATGTGGCGCAAGGTCTCTTCGTTCGAGCGCTCGGGCATTATGCGCAAGGCGGCGAACCTCGTGCGCGAGCGCGCCGACGACATCGCGCGCGTGCTCACCATGGAGCAGGGCAAGGTCCTCGCCGAGGCCAAGATGGAGGTGCTTTCCGGCGCCGACGTCATCGACTGGTTTGCCGAGGAAGGCCGCCGCGCCTATGGCCGCATCATTCCGGCGCGCGCCGACGGCGTGCGCAACATGATTATCCAGGAGCCGATCGGCGTTACGGCTGGCTTCGCGCCGTGGAACTTCCCAGTCACGCAGGCTGTGCGCAAGATCGCGGCGGCGCTGGCGGCCGGCTGCTCGATCATCCTGAAGTGCCCCGAGGAGACGCCCGGCTCGCCGATCGGTCTCGTGCGCTGCTTCCATGATGCGGGCGTGCCGGCGGGCGTACTCAATCTCGTCTATGGCGTGCCGGCTGAAATTTCCGAGTACCTGATCCCGCATCCGAGCATCCGCAAAATCTCGTTCACGGGCTCGGTGCCGGTCGGCAAGCATCTCGCCTCGCTCGCCGGTCTGCACATGAAGCGCGCGACCATGGAGCTCGGCGGCCACTCGCCGGTCATGATCTTCGACGACGTCGACACCGATCAGGTCGCGACGCTGACCGCCGGTCTCAAGTACCGCAATGCCGGTCAGGTCTGCATTTCGCCGACCCGCTTCTTCGTGCACGAGAAGGCCTACGACAAGTTCGTCGGCAAGTTCGTCGACCTGGCCAAGGGTATCAAGGTCGGTGACGGCCTCGAGCCCGACAGCAAGATGGGCGCGCTCGCCAACCCGCGCCGCGTCAATGCTATGCAGTCGCTCATTGCCGACGTGCAGGAGAAGGGCGGCAAGGTCGCAACGGGCGGCAGCCGCATCGGCAACCAGGGCAACTTCTTCGAGCCGACGGTCGTGACCGACGTGCCGAAGAGCGCTCGCATTCTCTCCGAGGAGCCGTTCGGTCCGGTCGCGGTCATGATCCGCTTCAAGGACACGGACGAGATGATCAAGGAGGCGAACAGCCTGCCCTTCGGTCTCGCGAGCTATGCCTTCACGCACGATGCCAAGACGGCGACCAAACTCGCCGACAGCATCGAAGCGGGCATGCTCACGATCAATCACCAGGGCCTCGCCCTTCCCGAGATGCCCTTCGGCGGCGTGAAGGACTCCGGCTACGGCCACGAGGGCGGCGCCGAGGGCCTCCAGGTCTATATGGTGCAGAAGATCGTCAGCCAGCTCGGCTGATCGCACTCTTCCCATCGAGGAATCTACGACGGGGTCGAGCTCAGCCCGGCCCCGTTTTCTATAGCTTCTCGCCGAAGAGCAGACGGCGCGAGCGTGAGAGGAAATCGCGCCGGAAAAGGATCGAGAGCACCCACACGCTCGCGATCATGAACGCGATGGGGTGATAGAACCACGCAAGCGCGGCAATGGCGGCGTAGAACGCCCTGAGGCCGCTGTTCGAGTGCTCGCCGGCGATGCCGATGAGACGTGCCGTCCTGAGCGCGTGCTCGTCACATGCCGCTTGATTCTTGCCGTCCGCGATCGGCGTCGCGCCGATCATGATCGCCGTGTAATGCGCGAGGCGAAAGGCCCAGGCGAACTTGAAGAAGGCGTAGATGAAGATCGTGATCAGCAGGATCAGCTTCATCTCCCACACCACTGGCGTCGACTGCGCCGCGTAGGGCAAGCGCTCGAAAAGCTTCTGCACCTGTTCGCCCGAGCCGATCATGGCCGCGAGACCGCCGATGCCGATCGCCGACGTCGACGCGAAGAACGCATTGCCCTGCGAGAGCGACGCCAGCAGCTGCGCATCGACGATTCTGACGTCGCGAGCTGCCATGTTGCGCATCCAGGCGACGCGCTGCGCCTGTACGGCGCCGACGATGCTGCGATCGACTAGCGGCCGATAGCCCGTGATGACGTGATAGCCGCCGATCAGCACGATGAATGTGGCGAAGGCAATGAAATCGAGCGTCAGCATGTGGCCTCAGGAAATGAGTGGGACGCCGATGAGGAGCGTATGCCCTTGCAGCAGCATGAAGGCGTAAGCGACGAGTCCGATGACGAGCGCAATGATGTCATTGCGCATGGGGCCGCTCTTGATCGGGAGCGCGCGCCGCTTGACGGAAATGCGGTCGTACACAGCCCAGGCAAGCAGCGCGCCGAACAGGATGAAGTTTGCGAGCCGCGCTGACACGAGCAGATGCGCGAAGGCCCAGAGCTTGACCGAGAGCAGCATGGGATGCTTGACGGCGGCGCTGATACGACCGGGGAGATAGGCGGCGGCAAGCAACACGAACACCGGCAGCATGAGCGTCATCGTGACGTGGCGCATCCAGCGTGGCGGATCCCAGAGTTGGGGATTGCCGCTCGCCGCGTAGCGCGCCTCGCTGAAGCCGTAGATGATCAGGACGAGACCGACGAGCGCCACGAGCGAGAAGAGGCCTTTGTATGGGCCTTCGCCGAAGCGGGCAGTGACGTTGCCGCGCGTACTCGGGCATGTCGGTACGAGATGGATGCCGATGAACACGAAGAGACCCAGGACGAGCGGGATCATGTGCGCATCTCCTACTTCTTTTCGCTCTTCGGGCTTGTCGTGATGAGGTCGGGCCGCCGCTCGCGTGTGAGGCGCTCGGCTTCCTCGCGGCGCCACGCAGCAATGCGCTTGTGGTCGCCGGAGAGCAGGATCTCCGGAATGGCGCGGCCCTCCCACTCGCGCGGGCGTGTGTACTGGGGATATTCGAGCAGGCCGCTCTCGAAACTCTCCTCGCTGAGGGAGGCTTCGGCGCCGATGACGCCCGGCAGCAGACGCACGCATGCGTCGATGAGCACCATGGCCGCAAGCTCGCCGCCCGAGAGTACATAGTCGCCGATCGAGATCTCTTCGAGCCCACGCGCTTCGATCACGCGCTGGTCGACGCCTTCGAAACGTCCCGCCAGCAAAATCGCGCCGGGGCCTGCGCTCAGCTCGCGGACGCGCGCCTGCGTGAGCGGCTGGCCGCGCGGGCTCAGGTAAATCAGCGGTACATCCGGCATGTCCTCGCGCGCATGGTCGATGGCGGCGGCGAGAACGTCGGCGCGCATGACCATGCCTGCGCCGCCGCCGGCCGGCGTGTCATCGATCGTGCGGTGCTTGGTCAGTCCGAAGTCGCGGATATCGACACAGTCGAGCTCCGAAAGCTCGTTCTCCAGCGCCGTGCCGACGAGCGACACGCCGAGCGGGCGCGGAAACATGTCCGGGAAGATCGTGAGCACGCGCGCGTGCCAGGACGTGCGGATCTCGTCGGTCGCGGATGTGTCGTCAGCGGTCATGTCTCACCTGTCGCGCCGGCCGTGCGGCGCATCATGCACTGAACTCGACGCACGCGCGATGGTCCGGTAGCATCAGGGCCGCGCTGCGTCCATGCCTGGAGCCGACGGCCAATGACCGCTCAGCCCAATATCCTTTTCATCATGGCGGACCAGTTGCGCTGGGACTATCTGGGCTGCAACGGCCATCCGCACATCAAAACACCCCACATCGATGCGCTGGCGCGGCGCGGCGTCAATTTTTCACGGGCATTCGTGCAGTCGCCGGTCTGCGGCGGCTCGCGTATGAGCTTCTACACCGGCCGTTACAACTTCAGCCACGGCGCCAGCTACAACAACTTTCCGCTGCGGATCGACGAGAAGACGATCGGCGACTATCTGCGGCCGCAGGGCTATCGCACGGTGCTGGTCGGCAAAACGCACTTCAAGCCCGACCTCGAAGCACTGGCGCGGCTCGGCATCAGTCCGGGCAGCAGTCCCGGCATTCCCTACTGGCAGTGCGGCTTCGAGGCCTTCGAGCGCGACGACGGTCTGCATCCCGAGGTCGACGGCAAGCTGACCGGCCCCGACCCCGCGTACAATCAATGGCTCCGACAGCTCGGCTACTCCGGCGACAACCCGTGGCACTCCTGGGCGAACTCGGTCGTCGATGAGAACGACGAGGTGCAATCCGGCTGGTCCATGCGCAATGCGCGCCGGCCGGCACGGGTCCCCGAGGAGCACTCCGAAACCGCCTACATGACCGACCGCGCGCTCGAATTCATGCGCGGTGCACGCGACGGCGCGCCATGGTGCCTGCACCTCTCTTACATCAAGCCGCACTGGCCCTACATCGCGCCCGCGCCTTATCACGACATGTACGGCCCCGAGCACGTGACGCCGGCGAACCGCACCGAACGCGAGCGGGCGTCGCCGCATCCGGTCATCTCGGCTTTCATGGGCCATGAGGAAAGCCTCAATTTCTCGCGCGACGAGGTGCGGGAGACGGTCATCCCGACCTACATGGGTCTGATCAGCCAGTTCGATCATCACGTCGGCCGCATCGTTTCCCATCTCGAAGCGACGGGCGAGATCGCCAACACGATCATCATCGTCACGAGCGATCACGGCGACTATCTCGGCGACCATTGGCTTGGCGAGAAGGACCTCTTCCACGAGGAGGTCGTGCGCATTCCGCTGATCGTTTTCGATCCGCGTCCGGGCGCGGATGCCGCGCGCGGCAAAGTCAGCTCCGATCTCGTCGAGGCGATCGACCTCGCGCCGACATTTCTCGACTGGGCCGGTGGCGCGCCCGAGCCGCATCGCCTCGAAGGGCGGTCGCTGGTGCCGCTGTTGGAGGGCACCCCGGTCGCCGAGTGGCGGCAGGCAGCGTTCTGCGACAGCGACTTCTCGCTACGTCATGCGCGGCGCACGCTCGGCCTTGCCGTCAACGAGGCACGTGGGTTCATGGTGCGCGAGTCAGGCTGGAAATACATGCATTTCGAGCGCTTCCCGCCGCAGCTCTTCGATCTCGATGCCGATCCCGCAGAACAGAACGATCTCGGCCTGTCGCCAGCGCACGAAGATGTCCGCGAGCGCCTGCGCAGCCGCCTGTTGAGCTGGCTAATCAGCCGGCGTACGCGCGTCACCATGAGTGACACGCTGATCGAGCAGATCACTGGCGGTGCGAAGAAGCGCGGGTATCGGTTTGGTGAGTGGTGAGCGGGCTGGTTGCGCCTTCGGCGCAAGTGGGGCCTCAGCCCCACGCTCCGCGCGGGTGACACCCCCGTCTTTTGTTGACTTGGAGCGATCCGCGCATTGTCGCGCTCGGCCGACGCGGCATCGGTC
>JAEZAW010000280.1 GCA_023430315.1 Pseudomonadota bacterium
TCGAGGTGGCGGGCATGCCGAAGCCGCAGGCTTCATGCGCGCTCGGCGTCAACGACCTGCCGCCGAACCGCGACGGCAGCCCCAAGGTCATCAACACCCGCTCGCCCATGGTCAAGAAGGCGCGCGAGGGTGTGATGGAGTTCCTGCTGATCAACCACCCGCTGGATTGCCCGATCTGCGACCAGGGCGGCGAGTGCGACCTGCAGGACCAGGCCATGGCCTTCGGCAAGGGCGGCACGCGCTATCACGAGAACAAGCGCGCCGTCGATGAGAAGTACCTGGGTCCGCTCATCAAAACGATGATGACGCGATGTATCCAGTGTACGCGCTGCGTGCGCTTCATGACCGAGGTCGCGGGCGTCGAGGAGCTTGGCGCAATCGGCCGCGGCGAGGATATGGAGATCACGACATATCTCGAGCAGGGGATGATGTCGGAGCTCTCCGCTAACGTCGTCGACCTCTGCCCGGTCGGCGCGCTGACGCATCGGCCCTGGGCTTTCAACGCGCGGCCCTGGGAGATGCGCAAGACCGAATCGATCGACGTCATGGATGCGCTCGGCGCCGCCATCCGCGTCGACACCCGTGGCCGCGAGGTGATGCGCATTCTGCCGCGCAACAACGACGCGGTGAACGAGGAGTGGATCACCGACAAGACGCGCCACATCGCGGATGGCCTCCGCACGCAGCGTCTGGACCAGCCCTATGTACGTCGCAACGGCCGCCTGGAGCCTGCGACCTGGATCGAGGCGCTCGATCTCGTCGCGAAGAAGCTGACGGGCACTGCACCTGAGCGCATCGGCGCCATTGCCGGCGATCTCTGTGGCGCCGAGGAAATGTTCGCGCTGAAGTCGCTTCTCGCGGGCCGCGGGGTTGCGAACCTCGACTGTCGCCAGGACGGCGCCAAGCTCGACCCGGCGCTCGGGCGCGCGAGCTATCTCTTCAATTCGACGATCGAAGGCATCGAGCAGGCGGACGCCATCCTGCTCGTCGGGACGAACCCGCGCCTCGAATCGGCGGTTCTCAATGGGCGCATCCGCAAGCGCTGGCGTCAGGGCGGCGTCAGCATCGGGCTCGTCGGCGCGCCTGCCGATCTGACCTATGGCGTCGACCATCTGGGAGCGGGCACCGACGCGCTCGTTGAGATTGCTGAGGGCAAGAGCGCCTTCTCCGGTGTCCTGCGCCAGGCGCAGCATCCCATGGTCATCGTCGGTATGGGCGCGGCGGCCCGCCCGGATGGCGCCGCCGTCCTCGCGCTTGCCGCGAAAATCGCGCGCGACGCCGCAGCCGGCAAGGATGCGGCCTGGAATGGCTTCAACGTGCTCCACATGGCAGCGGCGCGGGTCGCCGGTCTCGATCTCGGCTTCGTGCCGGGCAAAGGCGGCCTCGACGTCGCCGGCATGATGGGCGCGGCCAGCGAGGGCCGCCTCGATGTGCTCTATCTGCTCGGCGCCGATGAGATCGACATGAACCGTCTCGGCAAGGCGTTCGTGATCTACCAGGGCAGCCACGGCGATGCCGGCGCCCATCGCGCCGACGTGATCCTGCCCGGCGCCGCCTACACCGAGAAGGACGCGACCTACGTCAATCTCGAGGGCCGTGCGCAGATGACGGCAAAGGCCGCCTTCGCGCCGGGCGAGGCCCGCGAGGACTGGACGATCCTGCGCCAACTCTCGGCACTCATGAATGCGACGTTGCCCTTCGACGACATGCGCCAGCTGCGCGCGCAGATGTTCAAGGCTGCGCCGATGCTGGCCGCGCTCGATACAGTCTCGCCGGCTGATGCGACCGGCGTTGGACGCCTCGCCGAGCGCGTGGGGAAACTCGATACGGCACCATTCACGTCGCCGGTGCGCGACTTCTACATGACCAATCCGATTGCCCGCGCTTCGGCGGTGATGGCGGAGCTCTCGATCATCAAGGCGGGCAGCGGCCGCATTCGCGCGGCAGCGGAGTGAGGCAGGCCAGCACGCATGTTTCCGACAACCTTTGAAACCTGGTGGGACTACGCGCTCTGGCTCGCGCTGATGGTAGGCGCGAGCGTGCTGTTGCTCGCCTCGCTGCTGATCATCATCGCCTTCCTGCTGCTCATGGACCGCAAGGTCTGGGCGGCGGTTCAGCTGCGCCGCGGCCCCAATGTCGTCGGCCCGTTCGGCCTGCTGCAGTCCTTTGCCGACCTTCTGAAGTTCGTGCTCAAGGAGCCGGTCATCCCGGCAGGCGCCGATAAGGGCGTGTTCCTGCTCGCCCCGCTGGTGACGTCGGTGCTGGCCCTCGCGGCCTGGGCTGTGATCCCCATCGGCAGCGGCATCGTCATTTCCGACCTCAATGTCGGCATCCTCTACCTGTTCGCGATCTCCTCGCTCGGCGTGTACGGCATCATCATGGGCGGATGGGCGTCGAACTCGAAGTATCCGTTTCTCGGATCGCTGCGCTCGGCAGCTCAGATGGTGTCCTACGAGGTCTCGATCGGCTTCGTGATCATCACCGTGCTGCTGCTGGTCGGCTCGCTCAACATGAGCGCGATCGTGATGTCGCAGAAGACCGGCATCGGCACGAGCCTCGGGCTCCCGAGCTCGTTCCTCGACTGGAACTGGCTCGTCCTCTTCCCGATGTTCGTCGTGTTCTTCATCTCGGCGCTCGCCGAGACGAATCGGCCGCCCTTCGATCTGCCGGAAGCGGAATCGGAACTCGTTGCCGGCTTCATGGTTGAGTATTCATCGACCCCGTACCTGCTGTTCATGCTCGGCGAGTACGTGGCGATCGTGACCATGTGCGCGCTGACGACGATCATGTTCATGGGCGGCTGGCTGCCGCCGATCGACCACTGGCTGATCAATTGGATCCCGGGTCCGATCTGGTTCCTGCTCAAGGTCACGTTTGTCTTCTTCATGTTCGCGATGGTGAAGGCCATGGTGCCGCGCTATCGCTACGACCAGCTCATGCGGCTCGGCTGGAAGGTCTTCCTGCCGCTCTCGCTCGCCATGGTCGTGGTGGTCGCCGCTATCCTCCACTTCGGAGGACTCGCACCGTGATTCGGACAATCGCGCACGCAACACCTCAACGAGGCCGCTTATGAGCGTAGCCCAAGGCGTCAAATCTCTCTTCCTGAAGGAGTTCGTCTCGGCGTTCTTCCTTGCGATGCGCTATTTCTTTGCGCCGAAGAAGACGCTGAACTATCCCTTCGAGAAGGGGCCGTTGAGCCCGCGCTTCCGCGGCGAGCATGCGCTGCGCCGTTATCCGAACGGTGAGGAGCGCTGCATTGCCTGCAAGCTCTGCGAGGCCATCTGCCCGGCGCAGGCCATCACCATCGAGGCCGGCCCGCGCCGCAATGACGGCACGTGGCGCACGACCCGCTACGATATCGACATGGTGAAGTGCATCTATTGCGGCCTGTGCCAGGAGGCATGCCCGGTCGATGCCATCGTCGAGGGACCGAACTTCGAGTTCGCCACCGAGACGCGCGAGGAGCTCTACTA
>JAEZAW010000282.1 GCA_023430315.1 Pseudomonadota bacterium
CCCCCCGGGGGCCCCGGGCCCAACCCCCGGTCGCGCCGGAGGCGCGAGCTGAGCAGCCCATCCGACATACCGATTGACTTCCCGCCTCCTGGCCCGTTTGCATGGGCGCCGAACGAGAATGGCCGCGCGACTGCGCTGGAGACGATATGCCCATGGCCCTCAAGATTGCCTGCCAGATGGACCCGATCGACCGCATCGATATCCGCGGCGATTCCACTTTTGCGATGCTGCTCGAAGCCCAGAAGCGCGGGCATGAGCTGTTCTACTACACGCCGCAGAATATCGCGCTCGATGGCGACAAGCTGATCGCGCGCGGCGAGACGCTGACGGTCGAGGACAAGATCGGCGATCACTACAAGCTGTCGAACGCGCGCAAGATCGATCTTGGCACGTGGGACGTGGTGCTGCTGCGCCAGGATCCGCCGTTCGACATGGCCTACATCACGACGACGCATCTCCTGGAGCGCATTCACCCACGCACGCTGGTCGTCAACGATCCTGCGCACGTGCGCAATGCGCCCGAGAAGGTGTGGGTGCTCGAATTCCAGGATCTCATGCCGCCGACGCTCGTCACGCGCAATCCGGAGGACGTGAAGGAGTTCCGCGCGCGCTACAAGGACATCATCCTCAAGCCGCTATACGGTAATGGCGGCTCGGGCGTATTCCGCGTGCGCGAGGACGACACGAACCTGAACTCGCTCATCGAGTTGTTCCAGACGGTATTTCGCGAGCCCTTCATGGTGCAGGAGTTCCGCCCTGAGGTGCGCGCGGGCGACAAGCGCATCATCCTCGTCGACGGCGAGGTGGCTGGTGCCATCAACCGCGTGCCGGCGGCGGACGAGACGCGCTCGAACATGCATGTCGGCGGACAGGCGACGCCGACCGAGCTGACGCCGCGCGATCTCGAGATCTGCGCCCGGCTCGGTCCGCACCTCAAGGCACGTGGCCTCATCTTCACCGGCATCGACGTGATCGGACCCTATCTCACGGAGATCAACGTCACCTCACCGACCGGCATCCGTCAGGTGAAGAACTTCGGCGGCAACGACATCGCGGCCATGATCTGGGATGCCGTGGAGCGCAGGGTGAAGGCCTTCAGAGGCGGGTGAATTGCGGAACCCCGACTGCGAGGCAGGCGTTCTCCAGACGACAAACATGGAGGTCGTTATGCCCGTTATACTGTGGTTGCTTGGAGTTCCTTTGTCGGTCGTTCTGGTTCTGATGCTCGTCGGCGCTGCCTGACTGGGTTCATCCAGGAGATATATCTAAGGCCCGGCTACGTCCGTAGCCCGGCCTTCGCCTATCCGATCGGGCGCTGAACGGGCGCTGGCTAAGGCCGCAATTGCTCCGGAATCCCGGTAACTCCGCGAATTCGCCATACAGCCCTTTTGCGGTGCAGGAGGCGATGCTATCTAGCGCGCCATGACCAACACCGATTTGATCCGCAACTTCTCCATCATCGCCCACATCGACCATGGTAAATCCACCCTGGCCGACCGGCTGATCCAGCTTTGCGGCAACGTCTCCGACCGCGAAATGCAGGATCAGATCCTCGATTCGATGGATATCGAGCGCGAGCGTGGCATCACCATCAAAGCGCAGACCGTGCGCCTCGACTACAAGGCCAAGGACGGCAAGACCTATCAGCTCAATCTGATGGACACGCCGGGCCACGTGGATTTCGCCTATGAGGTTTCGCGCTCTCTCGCGGCCTGCGAAGGGGCGTTGCTCGTCGTCGATGCCTCCCAAGGCGTCGAGGCGCAGACCTTGGCCAACGTCTATCAGGCGATCGACCACAACCTGGAAATCGTACCGGTCCTTAACAAGATCGACCTGCCCGCGGCCGATCCGGATCGCGTGAAGCAGCAGATCGAGGACGTGATCGGCATCGATGCCTCCGAGGCCGTCCCCATTTCGGCGAAGACGGGCATGGGCGTTGCCGATGTGCTCGAAGCCATCGTCACGCGCCTGCCGCCGCCCAAGGGCGACAAGAAGAAACCGCTCAAGGCGCTGCTGGTCGATAGCTGGTATGACGCTTATCTCGGCGTGGTCGTGCTCGTACGCGTCATCGACGGGACCTTGAAGAAGGGCCAGCGCGTCAAGCTGATGGCCACCGATACGAGCTATCAGATCGATCGCGTCGGCATCTTCCGCCCGAAGCAGGAAATGCTGTCCGAGCTCTCGACAGGCGAAGTCGGGTTCTTCACGGCGGCGATCAAGCAGGTCGCCGACACGCGCGTCGGCGATACGGTCACCGACGAGAAGTCCCCGACTGCGGAAGCCTTGCCGGGCTTCAAGCCTGCGCAGCCTGTCGTTTTCTGCGGCCTGTTCCCCGTCGATGCCGCCGACTTCGAGGATCTGCGCGATGCCATGGGCAAGCTGCGCCTCAACGACGCGAGCTTCTCCTTCGAGACGGAGAGTTCGGCGGCGTTGGGCTTCGGCTTCCGCTGCGGATTCCTCGGTCTTCTCCATCTCGAGATCATCACCGAGCGGCTGGAGCGCGAGTTCAACCTCGATCTCATCACGACGGCGCCGTCGGTCATCTATCACCTGCACATGAATGATGGCTCGATGATCGAGATGCACAACCCGGCCGACATGCCGGATCCCGTGCGCATCGATCACATCGAGGAGCCGTGGATCGAGGCGACGATCCTCGTGCCGGACGAGTACCTCGGTGCGGTGCTCAAGCTTTGCCAGGATCGCCGTGGCCGTCAGAAGAACCTGACCTATGTCGGCACGCGTGCCATGCTCGTGTACGAGCTGCCGCTCAACGAGGTGGTGTTCGATTTCTACGACCGGCTGAAGTCCGTCTCGCGTGGCTATGCCTCGTTCGACTATCACATCGTGGGTTACGAGGAGGGCGACCTCGTCAAGCTCTCGATCCTGGTCAATGGCGATGCGGTCGATGCCCTCTCGATCATCGTCCACAAGAGCCGGGCCGAGCAGCGCGGACGCGCCATGTGCGAGAAACTCAAGGAGCTGATCCCGCCGCATCTCTTCCAGATCCCGATCCAGGCCGCGATCGGTGCCAAGGTGATCGCACGCGAAACCATCCGGGCGCTCCGTAAGGACGTGCTCGCGAAGTGCTATGGCGGCGACATCACGCGTAAGCGCAAGCTTCTCGAGAAGCAGAAGAAGGGTAAGAAGAAAATGCGCGAGTTCGGCTCTGTGGAGATTCCGCAGGAGGCCTTCATCGCCGCCCTGAAGATGGAAGAAAACTGAACATCTTCAATCTACTCCGCGGGCAGAATTCTTGTGCTGGATGTTTTCGTTACGCTGTCATAAAACTCTAATAAGAGCATCCGCATCCAAGCGGTGACCGATGGGAGGTCCTAGTATGTTGCGACGTGTGAAGCACGCCCTCGCGGGCGTGGCGGCCGGCTTTATTTTTGCGAACCCGGCGTCTGCTCAGACCGAGATCCAGTGGTGGCACGCCATGGGCGGTGAGCTCGGCCAGAAGGTCGATGCGATCGCGGCGGGCTTCAACGCCACCCAGAAGGAATTCAAGATCGTCCCCATCTACAAGGGGAACTACACCGAGACGATGACCGGCGCGATCGCGGCCTTCCGCGCCAAGCAGCATCCCCACATCGTGCAGGTCTTCGAGGTCGGCACGGCGACGCTGATGTCGGCCAAGGGCGCCGTCTATCCCGTCTACCAGCTCATGAAGGATCAGAACCTCCCGTTCGATCCGAAAAACTATCTGCCGAGCGTCACGGGCTACTACAGCGACAGCGCCGGCAACATGCTGTCCATGCCGTTCAACAGCTCGACGCCGGTGATGTTCTACAACAAGACCCAGTTCAAGAAGGCCGGCCTCGACCCGGAAAGCCCGCCGAAGACGTGGCCGGAGCTCGAGGCTGCGGCTAAGAAGCTTCAGGCTTCAGGCGTGAAGTGCGGCTTCACGATCGGCTGGCCGTCCTGGGTCGTGATCGAGAATTTCTCGGCGCTCCACAATGTCCCGATTGCGACGAAGTCGAACGGCTTCGACGGCCTCGACACCGAGTTCCAGATCAACTCGCCGCTCCACGTCAAGATGATCTCGGCAATGGGCGAATGGCAGAAGTCGAAGATCTTCGATTACGGCGGTCGTCGCGCGGACAGCGCGCCGAAGTTTTATACGCAGGAATGTGCGATGTACATGAACTCGTCGGCTTCGCAGGCGGGCGTGCGCGCCAATGCGAAGGACTTCGAGTTCGGCGTGGGCATGCTGCCGTACTGGCCCGATGCGAAGGGCGCGCCGCAGAATTCGATTATCGGCGGCGCTACGCTGTGGGTGCTCGCGGGGCATCCGAAGGAGACCTACAAGGGCGTCGGTCAGTTCTTCAACTACCTCTCGCAGCCTGAGGTCCAGGCCAAGTGGCATCAGGAGACCGGCTACCTGCCGATCACCATGGCCTCTTATGAGCTCAGCAAGAAGCAGGGTTACTACGACAAGAACCCAGGTACGGACGTCTCGATCAAGCAGATGACGCTCAACCCGCCGACCGCCAACTCGAAGGGCCTGCGCTTTGGCAACTTCGTCCAGATCCGCGACATCATCGACGAGGAGCTGGAAGGCGTGTGGTCGGGCAAGAAGTCGGCCAAGGAAGCCCTCGACGCTGCCGTGACGCGTGGCAACGAGTTGCTCCGCCGGTTCGAGGCAGCCAACAAATAATGAAACATGAGGGCGGGTGCCTCGCGGCATCCGCCCTTATTCTATGCCCTGCCCTGACCGCTCCGACCGATTGTGGCCGGAGCTTCCCAAATGATGGAACTGCACACGTATGGAGAAGCGCGCGGTCTTCCGATCCTTGTGGTTGCCGCTCGCGCTCGTCACGCCGCAGCTCATCATCACGTTCGTGTTCTTCGTCTGGCCGGCAAGTCAGGCGCTCTATCAGTCGGTCCTGCTGGAGGATCCCTTCGGCCTCAAGAGCCAGTTCGTCTGGCTCGACAACTTCACGCATCTCTTCCGCAATCGCGACTATCTCGATTCCTTCGGCCGTACGATTATCTTCAGCGCGCTCGTCGCAGGCTTCGCCATGGGTCTCGCGCTCCTCCTTGCCGTGATGGCGGACCGAGTGATCAGGGGCGCGACCGGCTACAAGACCATGCTGGTCTGGCCCTATGCCGTGGCGCCTGCGGTAGCCGGCGCCCTCTGGGTTTTCTTGTTCAATCCCCGCATCGGCACGGTCGCCTACATGCTGCACAGCCTCGGATACGACTGGAATCACCAGATCCGCGGCCACGATGCGTTCACGCTGATTACCGTTGCTGCCGTGTGGAAGCAGATCAGCTACAACTTCGTATTCTTCCTGGCTGGCCTGCAGGCAATCCCGCGATCGCTCATCGAGGCAGCAGCCATCGACGGTGCCGGTCCGGCCAAGCGCTTCTGGACCATCGTCTTCCCGCTGCTCTCGCCCACCACCTTCTTCCTGCTCGTCGTCAATATCGTCTATGCCTTCTTCGACACGTTCGGCATCGTGCACGCGACGACGAGCGGCGGCCCTGCCAAGGCGACCGAGATCCTCGTCTACAAGGTCTTCAACGACGGCTTCATCGGCCTCGATCTCGGCAGCTCCGCCGCCCAGTCGGTGATCCTGATGGCGATCGTGATCGCGCTCACCGTGGTTCAGTTCCGCTACATCGAGCGCAGGGTGGCTTACTGATGGTCGAACGCCGCCCCCTCGCGACGATCCTCGCGCATTTCATTCTGCTCCTCGGCATCTTCGTCGTGGCGTTTCCGATCTGGGTGACGTTCGTCGCCTCGACCCACCACGCCAAGGACATCATGACGGCGCCGATCCCGCTGTGGCCGGGCTCGCAGTTCTTCAACAACTATAAAACGATGCTGTTCGACGGCATGGTCAATCCGACGGCGGGCGGCGTCCCGCTCGGGCGGATGATGATGAAC
>JAEZAW010000310.1 GCA_023430315.1 Pseudomonadota bacterium
ACTAATTGATTGACTGTGCAAGCAGGAGGTGCGCCATGAACCAGACTGCCGTTGCCCCGACTGCCGACGATGTGGCGGCCGTCCGCCGTTTCAGCCGCTTCTATACGCGCCAGCTCGGCCTCCTCGCCGAGAGCATGCTGGCGAGCCCGTTCTCGCTCTCCGAGGCGCGCGTGCTCTATGAGCTCGCGAATGGGCGCGACATGACCGCCAGCGACCTCATCCGCGAGCTGGGGCTCGATGCGGGCTACCTCAGCAGGATGCTCAGGAAATTCGAGGAGCAGGGCCTCATTCGCCGTGTGGCCGCCGAGGACGATGCCCGCCGCGCCGTCATCACGCTGACGCCCAAGGGCGAGGCCGCCTTCGCG
This sequence comes from Pseudomonadota bacterium, assembly GCA_023430315.1. Lineage (GTDB taxonomy): Bacteria > Pseudomonadota > Alphaproteobacteria > Rhizobiales > Hyphomicrobiaceae. The sequence continues at coordinate 366 of JAEZAW010000310.1, forward strand.
CCGCTCGACCGCGGCTCGCACGAGGGTGTCGTCACCATGCTGGAGAAGGTGGCGCCGCCGGACCGGCCACGCCTCGTCACCGCGACAAAGACCATCGCGCGCCTGCTCGGCGAGCCCGCGCCGACGCCGGAGCCGTACATCCTGCGCGGGTTGGAGACCGGCGACGCGGGGTGGATCACGCATCGTCAGGCGGTCATCTACGCGCAGGAGTACGGCTGGACGGACCCGCGCATGGAGGCGCTGGTCGCGGAGATCCTGACGGCCTTCGTGCGCAATTTCGATCCCGCCCACGAGCGCGCGTGGATCGCCGAGCGCGATGGCGAGGTCGTCGGCTCCGTTTTCATCTCGCGCGCGTCGCCGGAAGTCGCGCAGCTTCGCCTGCTGTACGTGGAGCCGTCCGCGCGTGGGCTCGGTCTCGGCCGCCGCCTCGTCGAGGAGTGCATCCGCTTCTCGCGCGCCAAGGGCTACAAGACGCTGATGCTCTGGACGCACGACATTCTCGTACCGGCTGTGCGCATCTATCAGGCCGCCGGCTTCAAGCTCGTCAAAGAAGAGCGCCACGACGAATTCGGCCACGACGTGAATGGGCAGATTTGGGAGATGGGGTTGTAGCGGCTCGATAGAAACAGGAAGCCGGACTCGACTCCCTAGTTCTGCGGGAATAGATTACCGATTCGTTGTTTCTTCTCGGATCGGGCAAACGATGCCAATACCTTATTTGCCGGACCACACTACAGACTGGCTTCGCGCATTCCGCGCTGCATATGGGCGAGTTACGATCGGGCGACGGACAGAGCCGTTGCCCGAACCAATATCACGCTAACAGCGCCAGCCTCGCCTCAACCGAATATCCGATAAGCTGAGATGGCGCCTTTTCTTAGGGTGCCCTTATGCCGTCGTTTGGAATAGAGCCGAAGTACCACATCTACTGCGATGAGTATGGCGACCAAGGGTTGAAGCATTCAGCTTCTGAATGGTTCATCGTGTCGGCTGTCGTGGTTGCTAGCCATCGGGAGGCTGATCTCCCGAAATGGATATCGCGCATCAAGCAACCAATTAAGAATCAGCAGCGACGGAGTCTCCATTTTGCAGATCTCGATGAGAGGATGAAGCTTCGCTCAACGCGATTCCTCGGAAAGATGCCAATCCGCTGCTTCACCCTTCTCTCGCACAAACGAAACATGATTGGGCATCGCAATGTGAAGTGCGAGCGGTGGTACGGCGGACAAGATGACCAAGATAATTTCGTTCGAAATAAGCGACGCCACCAGAGGAATGCTTACCCCAATTGGGTGCTGAAATTGCTCCTAGAGCGTGCCACGACTTGGTGCGAAAGACGAAGCTTACGAGACTTCGGCAGGCCCCTTCCCGTCGCGATCACAATTGCTCAACGAGGCGGCTTCTATCTCGATAGCTTTAAGGCCTATCTCGAACTAGATCGTCGAAATTGGCTGAATAGCACAGGAACTCTGCCCGGGTACCTGGCCTGGCCAATCGTCGATATCGACCTAGTGAGCACAGCACCTGCGGCCAATGTGGCTGGTTTACAGCTAGCCGACGTCGTGACCGGCGCATTCTCCAGAGCCGTTGACGAAGGTCAGTTTGGAGCGTGCGATTTAAGATATGCGACAAATCTGGCGCCTCGCTTGGCGCGCCAATACCGAGGCGACATAGCGGGGTTCAGCATCACCGGACTGCCCTGGGATCTTTCTCGCGCAGGTCTCACGCAAGAGCAGCGTAGGCTCTTCGAACTCTCCGGATATGGAAAAGAAAAGCTGGTGCGCCCTGGCCCGATTCTACCGAGCAGCTTATAGGCTCCCATCCCGCGAGGAGCCGTCTACTCGGGAGCTACGCTGAGCGCAGCTTCGGTGAGTTCCAGCGTTTCGCACCAGCAAAGGAACAGTACGCGAACGCACCTGAAAAATCAATAGGAATCCTAAAGATTCCAAAGACTTCACGTATGTTGTTGAATTCGATTCGCTTTTCGAGTCGAACAGCCTAGAGACTGTTCGACTCGATGCTGTCTGCAACTCATTCCGCCGCCGCGATGGACGCTTCGTGAGGGGCGCGGGCGCTGCGCTCGGTTTTCAGCCTTTCGGCGACCAGGAAAGCAAGCTCGAGCGACTGATCCGCGTTGAGACGCGGATCGCAGTGCGTGTGATAGCGGTCGGAAAGATCCGTCTCGCTGATCGCCACCGCGCCGCCCGTGCACTCCGTCACGTTCTGGCCCGTCATCTCGACGTGGATGCCGCCCGCATGCGAACCCTCGCCGCGATGCACCGCGAAGAAGGTGTCGACCTCCTTCAGAATGCGCTCGAAGGGCCGCGTCTTGTAGCCGTTCGCCGCCGAGATCGTATTGCCGTGCATGGGATCGCACGACCACACGACCTTGCGCCCAGCCTTCTCCACCGCGCGGATCAGCTTCGGCAGGTGGCTCTCCACCTTGTCCGAGCCGAAACGGCAGATCAGCGTCAGGCGCCCCGCGATGTTGTTCGGGTTCAGGATGTCGATCAGCCTGAGCAGCGTGTCGGGCTCCAGCGAGGGCCCGCACTTCATGCCGATCGGGTTCTTGATCCCGCGGAAGTACTCGACGTGCGCATGGTCCGGCTGGCGCGTGCGATCGCCGATCCAGATCATGTGGCCGGACGTCGCGTACCAGTCGCCGCTCGTCGAATCGAGCCGCGTCATGGCCTGCTCATAGCCGAGCAGCAGCGCCTCGTGGCTCGTGTAGACGGTGGTCGTGCGGAGCTGCGGCGTGTTGTCGGCGGTGATGCCGCACGCGCGCATGAACTCGAGCGTCTCCGAGATGCGGCCTGCCAACTCCTCGAAGCGACGCCCCTGCGGGCTGTCCTTGATGAAGCCGAGCGTCCACTGGTGTACGCGCTCGAGGTCGGCATAACCGCCGCCGGCGAAGGCACGGATAAGGTTCAGCGTCGCGGCCGACTGGCGATAGGCCTGGAGCTGCCTCTGCGGGTCAGGGATACGGGCCTCCGCCGTGAACTCCGGACCGTTGACGATATCGCCGCGATAGCTCGGCAGCTCGACGCCATCCTTCTTCTCGGTCGGAGAGGAGCGGGGCTTGGCGAACTGGCCGGCAATGCGGCCGACCTTCACGACCGGCGAGCCGCCGGCATAGGTCAGCACGACCGCCATCTGCAGGAAGACGCGGAAGAAGTCGCGGATGTTGTCGGCGCGGTGCTCGAGGAAGCTCTCGGCGCAGTCGCCGCCCTGGAGCAGGAACGAGCGGCCCTCGGCCACCTCGCCGAGCGCCTTCGTGAGCTGGCGGGCCTCACCCGCAAATACGAGCGGCGGAAACGTCGCGAGCTTGCCTTCTACGTCGGCCAGAACGGCCGCGTCCGGAAACTCGGGCACCTGGAGGATCGGCTTGGATCTCCAGCTGTCGGGCGACCAGGGGGCAGGCATGATACGTCTCCACTCTCTCCAAGGGGTAATGGCCCGGTGCGCCTCCGGCGCCGGGTTTGGTCTGCATCGTCCATAAAGTGGGCTTGCAGTGTCGCCTTATATGTCATTGCCGGCCCGAGGGCTAGGGCCGGCATGTGGCGCTTTGACGACCCGCACGGACATGGTGGCAGGGGCGTATGGCTTCAAGTATAAGGCACCCGTTCGGCCACCGCCCGAGATGCGGGGCCGGGAACGCCGGCTTAGCTCAGTGGTAGAGCAGCGGTTTTGTAAACCGTTGGTCGGGGGTTCAAATCCCTCAGCCGGCACCATTCTCCCGCTCACGCCGTTGCTCGCTCCGCTCGCCGGCTCCGCTGGGTCGGCGCTTGCGCCGGCACGCAGTCGCGTGCTCAGGGCGGGCCATGGCGTTGTCGGCGTTCTAGCGCGGCTGCTTGCTCTGATCGGTTTGGCGCTTCATTTCGAGCTGACGCTGTTGGGCTGCGCGAGCGCGGGTCTCGGCTTCTCGAGACTGCCTGACCTGATCCTGCGCACGCTTCTGCGATAGCGCATTCGATCCGCGCCGGGCATCCTCGGTGCCGGGCCGAAGTTCGCGCGACGTCTGCTGTGCTTCAGCTGGGAGCGCCAAACTCATCAGCAGGCCGCACAAGCCCGTGATTGCCACCATTCGAACTACTGAGCTGGAGGGCATCGGCTCGCTCCTTTCGTCTGATCGTTCGCGACAACTGAGTTATTGCCGCCGACCGCCGCTTCCGAAACGGCAGCTCACATCAGAGCAAAGCGCATAGCCTCCTGAGGGTTCCATTCCCTCAGCCGGCACCATATATGCCACTAGACCTCCTCTGACTCGCACGCAGCGCGCTGGTTGGCGCGTGTTCGCGTAGCGGCTGGAACCCCTCACATGTCCCGAAAGAAGATCGGCTTCCTGTCCTTTGGGCACTGGTCGCCCTCGTCGCATTCGCAGACGCGCACGGCGGCAGATGCCCTGCTGCAGTCCATCGACCTCGCCGTTGCCGCGGAGGAACTCGGTGCCGATGGCGCCTATTTCCGCGTGCACCACTTCGCGCGTCAGCTCGCGTCGCCCTTTCCGCTGCTCGCAGCCGTCGGCGCGAAGACCAGCCGCATCGAGATCGGCACGGCCGTCATCGACATGCGCTACGAGAACCCGATGTACATGGCCGAGGACGCCGGCGCGGCCGATCTCATTGCCGGTGGCCGCCTCCAGCTCGGTATCAGCCGCGGCTCGCCGGAGCAGGTCATCGATGGCTGGCGCTACTTCGGCTATGCGCCCCTCGAAAACGAAACCGAGGACGACATGGCGCGCCGCCACGCGCAGGTTTTCCTCAATGTGCTGAAAGGCGAAGGCTTCGCCCAGCCGAATCCACGCCCCATGTTCCCGAACCCGCCGGGCCTGCTGCGCGTAGAGCCGCACGCCGAGGGCCTGCGCGAACGCATCTGGTGGGGTGCCTCGTCCAATGCGACCGCCGAGTGGGCGGCGAAGCTCGGCCTGAACCTGCAGAGCTCGACGCTGAAGACCGACGAGACCGGCGAGCCCTTCCATATCCAGCAGGCCGCGCAGATCAGAGCCTACCGCGCGGCCTGGGAAGCTGCCGGACACACGCGCGAGCCGCGCATCTCGGTCAGCCGCAGCATCTTCGCGCTGGTCGATGATCATGACCGGATGTACTTCGGCGGTGATCAGAGCGACGACCATATCGGCTACATCGATCCGAAGACGCGCGCCATCTTCGGCCGCAGCTACGCTGCCGAGCCCGATGTGCTCGCGAAGCAGCTCGCGGCGGACGAGGCCATTGCCGAAGCCGATACACTGCTGCTGACGGTGCCGAACCAGCTCGGCGTCGACTACAACGCGCACGTGATCGAGGCGATCCTGAAGCACGTCGCGCCGGCCCTCGGCTGGCGTTGAGGCGCGTCGCTTTCAGCGATCCGTAGAAGCCGCCGCTTCAAGCAAGGGTTTGCCCCGATGGCGATGCCTTGATCGTCGGTTGCTAGATGCACGCGTGACGTGACCTCTCAGGTAGCGCGCGTGTGGCAGCGATGAAAACGATCTCGGTGAAAGAGGCTGCCGCACTCATTCCGGATGGCGCCAGCCTCATGATTGGCGGCTTCATGGGCGTCGGTACGCCGGAGCGCGTGATCGACGAACTCGTGCGCCAGGGCAGGCGCGATCTGACCGTGATCGCGAACGATACTGCGGCGCCCGGGAGAGGCATCGGGAAGCTCGTTACCGCTGGCCTGGTGCGCAAGACCATCGCGAGCCATATCGGCCTCAATCCAGAAACCCAGCAGCAGATGCTCGCCGGCAAGATGGAGGTCGATCTGGTGCCGCAGGGCACGCTGATCGAGCGCATTCGCGCGGGCGGTTTCGGACTCGGCGGCATCCTCACGCCAACGGGCGTCGGCACCGTGGTCGAGGAAGGCAAGCGCCGCATCGACGTGGATGGACAGACCTATCTCATCGAGACGGCATTGCGCGCCGACTTTGCCTTGGTGAACGCGTTCCTCGCCGACTATCGGGGCAATCTGTACTACGCGCTCACCGCGCGAAACTTCAATCCGGTCATCGCCATGGCAGCCGACACGGTCATCGTCACCGCCGACAATGTCGTGCCGGTAGGCGTGATCGCACCCGATCATGTCGTCACGCCCGCAGCTTTGATCGACTACCTCGTCACCAACGCATGAGTGTCAGATGGAAGCGCAGACCATCATCGCCAGGCGCATCGCGCAGGAGCTGCGGCCGGGAATGCTCGTCAATCTCGGCATCGGCATTCCGACGCTGGTGGCCAACTACGTCCCGGACGGCCTCGACGTCTACTTCCAGTCCGAGAATGGCTTGATCGGCACCGGCCCGATCCCGGAAGAGGGCATGATGCACCCCACGCTCACCGACGCGGGTGGGCGGGCCGTAAGTGCGCTGCCTGGGGCCTGCACGTTCGACAGCGCGATGTCGTTTGGTCTGATCCGCGGCGGCCACGTGGACATGACCGTGCTCGGCGGCCTTCAGGTGGATGCGCGGGGGCTTCTCGCCAACTGGATGATCCCCGGCAAAATGGTGCCCGGCATGGGCGGCGCCATGGATCTGGTGACAGGGGCGAAGCGCGTGGTCATCGCCATGCAGCACACGGCAAAAGGCAAACCGAAGATCCTCGAAAAATGCTCGCTGCCGCTGACCTCGGTGAGGCCCGTCGATCTGGTCGTAACGGAAATGGCCGTGATCGGCTTCCCGGAGGGGCGGGCAACGCTGCTCGAGACAGCGCCCGGCGTGTCCGTTCAGCAGGTGATCGACGCCACTGAAGCCCGCCTTGCAGTCCCCGGCACGATCCCGAATATGCTCCTGTAAGCGTCGCGCCTGCGCGTTCAGCCCGTCACTCCAGTCGCGAACGCATAGGACAAGCGGCATCCCCACGCGCTATATGCCAACGTACGACTTCGCTCCTCGCCGCGGCAGCAGCGATCTGTTTTTCCGCGTTCAAACACGCCCCAGGACATGCGCCACGGCATCCCCCTCAGCAATGCGCCATTGCCTCGTGACTTCGCCAAACTCTTCGAGCAATTGGAGCGCTCCTGCCTGTGGCTCGATGCCGAGTACCGCATCCCGTTCACGCGCTTTCACGTCGGCTGGGATCCCATCATCGGTTTGGTTCCCATTGCCGGGGACCTCGCCGGTGCCGCTCTCAGCATCCGCAACATCCACTGGGCCTACCAGCTCGGCGCAGAGAGACGCGTCCTACGCCAGATGGGCCTCAACGCAGCCATCGATGCGCTGATCGGCGCCATACCCGTGATCGGGACGGTGTTCGATTTCTGGTTTCGCGCGCAATTGCGCAACCTGCAGCTCCTGATCGAGGCCATGGAGAGACAGCGGCAGCACCATCCCGTTAACGGCGTCTCCTTGACCTGAGGAGAGTGTCACACGCGCGTCGTGTGAGTCTGGTGACAAGGGTCCTGGACCACCCAACCGCGAGCCAGGAATGTCCGCCGCCGTTGCCGCTGCTGCTCTCTCCTTCGTACTCATCGCCAGCCTTGTCCACCTCGTGTCCGTCGGCCTTGTCGCGTTCCGCTGCAGGCGCGTGCCACCGGCGCGGTTCGACGGCCCCGGCATCACGCTCGTGCGCACCATCCGCGATATCGGCGCACACGAGGAAGACACACTCCGCAGCTCCTTCGGGCTCTCCCACCACGATCACGAGGTGCTTTTCTGCGCGGCATTGGAGAGCGATCCAGCCGTCGGCGTCGTGCGGCGGCTCATGAAGGAATATCCGCATGTCCGCGCCCGCCTGCTGATCGGCGACGATCGCATCAGCGCCAATCCCAAGCTCAACAACATGCTCAAGGGATGGCGCGAGGCGCAGCACGATTGGATCGTCTTCGCGGACAGCAATCTCATGCTGCCGCCGGACTATCTCCAGCAGGTTCAGGCGACGTGGCGGGAAGATACGGGTGTCGTTTGCGCGCCACCGATCGGCAGCCACCCTGCCGGCTTCTGGGCGGAGGTCGAATGCGCGTTCCTCAATACCTACCAGGCGCGCTGGCAGTATGCCGCCAACAGCATTGGTTTCGGCTTCGCGCAGGGCAAGACCATGCTGTTCCGCCGCGATATGCTCGATAGCCAGGGCGGTGTTGCGGCGCTGGCGGGCGAACTCGCCGAGGACGCAGCCGCGACGAAAATCGTCCGCAATGCAGGGCTGCGCGTCCGCCTCGCGGGACCGCCCTTCTTCCAGCCTCTCGGCCGGCGCTCCGCCAATCACGTCCTCGCGCGACAGCTCCGCTGGGCGCAGCTTCGCCGGTTAACCTTTCCTCACTGGTTCGCTCTCGAGCTTCTGACCGGCAGCGCGATGCCGCTGCTAGCCGTGGCCATGGCGGCTGAGGCACTCGACGTCTCGCCGCTGATCGCCGTCGCCGGGCTGGCGGCCCTCTGGTTCGGCGCCGAGGCCTTTCTCGCGAGGATCGGCGGCTGGCACCTTTCCTGGCGCGCGCCCTTTGCCTGGCTGCTGAGGGACCTGCTCATCCCCGCCATCTGGCTGCGCGCCTGGACTGCGAATGCCTACCAATGGGGCGGGCACAAGGTTGCATGGCAGCCGGGCGGGGCAGCCAGCATGACGAACGAGGGTGCTGTCGGCATCAGGTGAGACGCCCTGAAGCGGCGGCAAGGGATTTGTCATCGGGCTGAAACGTGAATCTCCTAGGAGCTGGGTCCATGCAAGACGCAATTCCCGCCGAGCACGTGACCGACCCGACCCTCACGCCTTATCGCGCGGTCTTCATTTCGGACATCCATCTCGGCACCCGAACCTCCCAGGCAGCCGCACTCCTGGACTTCCTGCGCATCGTCGAGGCCGACACGTTCTACCTCGTAGGTGACATCGTCGATTTCTGGCGGGTCCGCCGCGGACCGCACTGGCCGCAGTCCCATAACGACGTGCTCCAGAAGCTGCTGCGCAAGGTGCGCAAGGGTTCGCGCATCATCTTCATTCCGGGCAATCACGACGAGGGGCTTCGCGACTTCTGCGGCATGCACTTCGGCGGTATCGACGTTCACCGCAATTGCATCCACGAGACCGCAACGGGGCGGCGTTACATCGTCATGCACGGCGACGAGTTCGATATCGTCGTGCGCAACGCACGGTGGCTCGCATTCCTCGGAGACCGTGGCTACGAAACCGCGCTCTGGCTCAACAATCCGCTGAACTGGGTCCGCCGCCATCTCGGTCTCGGCTACTGGTCCCTCTCGGCCTATCTCAAGAACCGCGTCAAGAAGGCCGTCGCCTTCATCGGCGCTTACGAAGAGGCCGTTGCCGGCGAAGCTCGTCGTCACGGCGCCGATGGGATCATTTGCGGACACATTCATCACGCCGCCGACCGCCAGATGGGCGATGTTCACTATCTGAATTGCGGCGACTGGGTCGAGAGCTGCACGGCCATCGTGGAATCGCGTTCAGGCGAGCTGCGTCTTCTCCGTTGGAACGCCGACACGGCATGGAGCACGGCATCTACCGTCTCCGAGCCGTCGTATGTGCTCGGCTAGACGCGCTAGGCGCCGTCGAAGCGCCTCGCTCGATCTCCTGAATTGAACGCTCCGCCTCTGATTCACACGCGTCAAACGACATCACGGAACGGTGATCTCACATTGACGGCGTGCTGATGAGCCATTGATGCGCCGGGCTTTTACTGCCGGTCACGCGAACAAGGCATCCCGCCGATCGCGCAATGACTGGAGGAAGCCATGCAGACCCTGAAACACCTCATGATCGCCATTACCGTTCTTGCGGCTTTTGCAGCAGCTCCCGCTTCGGCGAAGACGCTCGCCGAAGAGATCTGGGATCAGG
>JAEZAW010000315.1 GCA_023430315.1 Pseudomonadota bacterium
TTGATGATCTCGATGCGCTGCGCGAGCGGAGAGGAGGCGCCAATGAGCACGTCCGCCGCCTTGCCCGTATTGCGGATGACCATCTGCACGACGATGTCGAACGGCGGCATGGCCTCGGCCATGTCGCCGGTCCATGGATGATCGATCTGAAGCGTCTTTGTCGTGATGCGATGCGCGTCGGCGACCGGCGTGACGGCCAGCAGGACGAATAGCGCAAGGAGGACGGATCTGATCATGGACGCGAGACTTCAGTGATTATGGGATTAGGTGCAGAAGCTGGGATAAAACAATTATGTAGCGCTGCCGGCTGATGTGATACGCGGCCCTTAGAAGACTGTCCAGCCACTCCCGATCAGGCTTAACCACAAGCTTCGGTAGCAAAATTTAACCTCACGAGGTTCGCCCCCGTGAGGTCCGAAGAGCGTCCCAGCGTTGGGCGATCTCACTTCTTCTGGATGCGATAGGTCTGGTGGCAATTCCCGCAAGTCTTGCCGACCTCGCCGAACGCGGTCTTGAAGGCATCGGCGCCGTTGGCCGCGGCTTTCTGAGCAGCCGTTGCAGCGCTCACGAAACTCACGCCCTTGTCCTCGAAGTCCTTGAAGCTCTCCCAAACCTTGGGCGAGGCGGTCGTCTCGCCGCCGGTCTCAGTGCCTTTCGGGAAGAGCTTCACGAAAGCAGGCCAGGTCGTAACGAGCGTGCCCATGGCCTCGGCTGCTTTGGCAGCATCGAAGGGCACTTCGCCCTTGGCCATCTGCGAACCTGTCTTGCTGGCGCCGCCCACCGCCTTCATCAGCGCCTTGCGCTGACTGACGGTGTCCTGGGCCACGACGGTGACGGCCGTCACGCCGGCAGCAACCGTCGCCAACACGGCGATCGCGCCCAATACCTTAGATCTCAACATTCAGATGCTCCCACCGTTTTGGTCCACACCCACAATCCGGGACGGACGCAGTATCTATAACGACTCTAATTCGGGTGAGCAGGGGCTGCCGTCTAAAGCTTTCGTGATCAGCGCTTGATCGTCCTGACCGCACTAGGTCGCAGCGTACCGCGAGAGAGCGCCCTTGGTCAGCGCGGCGTCTGCTGTCACAATGGGCATTGGCGGCCACGCGGCGAAGAGCTGAGGGCGCACTGCAATATCAGTCGTAGCCGCCGTCCGCAGGGGGCAGAGCCGTCCGGCTCTGAGCAGTTCAAGCGCATGGACAGTTTTGTCTTCGGGATCGTGCTGGTCGCCGCCGCGCTGCACGCCGGCTGGAACGCGCTGCTCAAACTCCGCGTCGAGCCGCGCATCGCCAGCACGCTGCTCGGCATTGCGAGCGGCATCGTCACGCTTCCGCTTTGCTTCGTCTTTCCGCTTCCGGATCCGGCTGCGTGGCCGTTCATCGCGGCGTCGGCGATTATTCACCTCATCTACTTTCAAGCGCTCGGTCTCGCGTATGAGACGGGTGACCTCGGTCAGGTCTATCCGCTCGCGCGTGGCAGCGCGCCGCTGCTCACGGCGATCGGCATGTTCTTCGTCGGGGAGAAGCTCGGTCCTCTCGGTTGGCTGGGCGTCTCGGCTCTGGCGATCGGCGTCTTGGCGCTGTCGCTTAGAGGGGGCCGCATTTCAGCGCGCATCGAAGTGCGCGCGGTGGGCTTTGCGCTGCTCACGGCACTCACGATCGGTGCTTACACCATCGTTGACGGGCTCGGCGTGCGGAGCTCCGGTAATGTCGGCTCCTATATTGGCTGGAGCTTCGTCATGAGCGGTGTAGTGCTTGCCACCTATGGCCTGCAGCGCTGGCGTGGAGGACTTATCTCGGCATTCCGCGGGGCAGCCTGGCAGCTCCTGCTCGGCGGCAGCATGTCGGTCGGCGCCTATGGTCTCGCGCTGTGGGCGATGACCAAGGCACCAATAGCCATCGTCGGCGCCATGCGCGAGACCAGCGTACTCTTCGCCGCACTGATCGGCGTCGTCTTTCTCGGCGAGCCTCTGATGCGCCTCCGCATCATCGCTGGTGCGCTCGTGCTGGCCGGCCTGGTGATGCTGAGGTTGGCTTGACGTACAACGCGACCTCGCGCTGTGGCCGCCGCGGGCATGGCATCACGGTGGAGTGCGGCAGCACTTCTTTCCAGCGGCCCGCGGCAAAAGAATAAAGGCCGCCTCGGTTTCCCGAAGCGGCCTTCGATTTTCGTGACTGCCTGAGCGGCGGGCTTACATGCCCATGCCACCCATACCGCCCATGCCACCATGATCGTGACCGGCGTGGCTGTCCTTCTTCGGCGCCTCGGCAACGCCCGCCTCGGTCGTGATGAGGAGCGAAGCAATCGAAGCGGCGTCCTGCAGCGCGGTGCGCACGACCTTGGCCGGGTCGATGATGCCCTTCTCGATCATGTCGCCGTACTCGTCGCCCTGGGCGTCGTAGCCGAAGGTCTGGCCGCGGGCCTCGAGCACCTTGCCGACAACGATCGAGCCCTCGACGCCGGCGTTCTCGGCGATCTGGCGGATCGGCGCCTGCAGAGCGCGCTTCACGATCTGGATGCCCGCTTCCTGGTCCTCGTTGTCACCCTTGACGGTGATCGTCTGCGTCGCCTTGAGCAGAGCAACGCCACCGCCGGCAACGATGCCTTCCTCGACCGCGGCGCGGGTCGCATTGAGCGCGTCGTCGACGCGATCCTTGCGCTCCTTCACCTCGACTTCGGTCGCACCGCCGACCTTGATCACCGCAACGCCGCCGGCGAGCTTCGCCAGACGCTCCTGCAGCTTCTCACGGTCGTAGTCCGAGGTGGTCTCCTCGATCTGCGCCTTGATCTGGTTGACGCGGGCCTCGATGTCCTTCTTCTTGCCCGAGCCATCGACGACCGTCGTGTTCTCCTTGTCGATCGACACGCGCTTGGCGCGGCCGAGCATGTCGAGCGTTACGGTCTCGAGCTTGATGCCGAGATCCTCGGAGATGACCTGGCCGTTCGTGAGGACGGCGATGTCCTCGAGCATGGCCTTGCGGCGGTCACCGAAGCCCGGTGCCTTGACGGCGGCGATCTTTAGGCCACCACGCAGCTTGTTGACGACGAGCGTGGCGAGTGCCTCACCCTCGACCTCTTCCGCGATGATCAGGAGCGGCTTCCCGGTCTGAACGACGGCCTCGAGCAGCGGCAGCATGGGCTGCAGACCCGAGAGCTTCTTCTCGTGGATGAGGATGTAGGGATCGTCGAGCTCGGCGATCATCTTGTCGGCGTTGGTGATGAAGTACGGCGACAGGTAGCCGCGATCGAACTGCATGCCCTCGACGACGTTCAGTTCGGTCTCGAGGCTCTTCGCCTCCTCGACCGTGATCACGCCCTCGTTGCCGACCTTCTGCATGGCCTCGGCGATCATCTTGCCGATCGCGCTTTCGCCGTTCGCCGAGATCGTGCCGACCTGGGCGATCTCGTCCGAGTTCTTGACCTTCTTCGAG
>JAEZAW010000324.1 GCA_023430315.1 Pseudomonadota bacterium
GCCATGGTCATCTCGATCTTCGCGTTCTGCGCGCTTCTCGGCCTTTGGCTGCTCCATCGCCGAACGCAGCACGTGTAGATCGCGCTTTCTGCGCGAGCCGGGCTTAAACCCCGCACCCCCACCGGGGGACACCCCCGGAACCCCGTCTTTTATGACTTTTCGGGCATCACGTAGTTGAGCGGCAGGCGCCCGCCATCAGCGAAGACCGTCGTGCCCGTGACGTAGCTCGCTTCGTCGCTCGCGAGCCACGCGACGATCGCCGCGATCTCCTCCGGCTGCCCGACGCGACCGAGCGGCGTGCGCGAGAGCACCTTCTTGCGGAAAGCCTCGTCCTTCACCACGCCGGCAAGCAGCGGCGTCTCGATCGTGCCGGGACCGACCGCGTTGACGCGGATGCCGTGCGGCGCCAGTGCGATCGCCATGGCCTTGGTGAGCTGCGCGAGGCCGCCCTTGGATACCGAGTACGCGACGTGATCAGGGAGCGCGAATACCGAATTCACCGAGCTCATGTTGACGATCGCGCCAGGCGAGCCGCCGTCCTTGCGCGGGCCCTGTTTGACCATCTGCCGCGCCGCCGCCTGCCCCGCGAGGAACGCACCCTTGAGGTTCACGCCGAGGATGCGGTCGAATTCCTCGCTGGGCAGTTCGAGGAATGGTGCGTCGTCGACGATGCCGGCATTGTTCACGAGCACGTCGATGCGTCCGTGCGCCTCGAGCGCCTTGGCGATCATATTGTGCACGTCGAGCTTTTCCGACACGTCGCAGTCGACGAAATCGGCGCTGCCGCCGCTCTTGCGGATGCTCTCCGCGACAGCCTTGCCCGCCTCGTCATTGACGTCCGCGATAATGACCTTGGCGCCCTCGCGCGCGAGCCTCAGCGCACAGGCTTGGCCGATGCCCTGCCCGGCGCCCGTGACGATCGCGATTTTGTCCTTGAGCAGCATTGTTCTTCCTCACTTCGAGCTTCAAGCCGTCGCGTGCCGTACCGCATCGACGACGGCAATGGCCGACATATTGAGCAGGCCCCTGACGGTGATCGACGGCGTGACGATATGAGCAGAGCGCGCCGCGCCGAGCAGGATCGGGCCGACAGCGACGCTGCCCGAGACCACCTTGAGCAGGTTGAAGGCGATGTTGGCCGCATCGAGGCTCGGCATAATGAGCAGGTTCGCCGCACCCTTGAGCGCTGAGTTCGGGAAGATCTCCTCGCGAATGAAGGCCGAGAGCGCGGCATCGGCGTGCATCTCGCCCTCGACCTGGAGGTCCGGCTCCAGCTCGCGCACGAGCGTCAGCACCTCGCGCATCTTGCGCGCCGAGGCCGTATTCTCCGAGCCGAAGTTCGAGTGCGAGAGCAGCGCCACCTTGGGCTCGATGCCGAAGCGGCGCACCTCTGCAGCGGCAAGATGCGTGATCTCGGCAAGCTGCTCCGGTGAGGGATCGTACGACACGTAGGTGTCGGCGATGAACAGCGGGCCCGAGGGCAGAATCATAGCCGAAAGAGTAGCGAATCCGCGGGCGCCGGGTCTCATGCCCACGACTTCGGAAACGTGGCGGAGTTGCGTGAGATAGCGCCCGACCGCGCCGCAGATCATGGCATCGGCATCGCCGCGCCGCAGCAGCAGGCCCGCGAGCACCGTCGATCCATTGCGCACCACGCGCTGGGCATGCGAGGGCGAGACGCCCTGCCGCTCGACGAGGCGGTGATACTCGTCCGTCAGCGCTGGCATGCGCGGGTCCGTGGCCGGATCGACGATATCGACGTCCTCGCCGATGCGGAGTCGCAGGCCGAGGTGGGTCATGGTGCGGCGGATATCCTCGCGACGGCCGATCAGGATCGGATGCGCAATACCTTCGGCGACGAGCTGCTGCGCGGCTTGCAGCACATAAGGGTGATCGCCTTCCGCGAAGGCGAGGCGCTTGCGCGTCTCCTGCGATGCGGCCTTGGCGGCATCCATGATCGGCTTCATCACGAAGCCCGACCGGAAGACAAAGCCGCTGAGCTTGTCGCGATAGGCATCGAAGTCGGCAATGGGCCGCGTTGCGACGCCCGAATCCATCGCTGCTTTGGCAACGGCCGGCGCGATCTCGATGATGAGACGCGGATCGAACGGCTTTGGCAGGATGTACTCCGGCCCGAAAACGAATGTCTCGGCACCGTAGGCTGCAAGCACGACGTCGGACGCTTCGCTCTCGGCGAGACGCGCGAGCGCCGTTACCGCGGCGGCTTTCATCTCCGCGTTGATTGTCGTTGCGCCGACGTCGAGGGCGCCGCGAAACACGAACGGGAAACAGAGCACGTTGTTGATCTGGTTCGGGTAGTCCGTGCGGCCCGATGCGATGATGGCGTCATCGCGCACGGCCTTCACGTCCTCCGGCATGATCTCCGGATTGGGATTGGCAAGCGCGAAGACGAGTGGTTTCGCGGCCATCGAGGCGACCATCTCGCGGCTCACGATGCCGGCCGCCGAGAGCCCGAGGAAGACATCGGCGCCGGCCATGATCTCGGCGAGCTTCCGCTTGTCCGTCGCTTGAGCATAAACGGACTTATACGGGTCCATCAGCGTCTGGCGGCCCGCGTAGACCACGCCTTCGATATCCGCGACCCAGATGTTCTCGCGCTTTGCTCCGAGCACGCAAAGGAGCCCGAGGCACGCGAGCGCGGCTGCGCCCGCGCCCGAGCAGACGATCTTCACTTTGTCGATTGGCTTGCCGACCAGCTTCAAGCCATTGAGGATGCCTGCCGCGACGACGATGGCCGTGCCGTGCTGGTCGTCGTGGAAGACGGGAATCTTCATGCGCGCCTGGAGCTGGCGCTCGATCTCGAAGCACTCCGGTGCCTTGATGTCCTCGAGATTGATGCCGCCGAAAGTCGGCTCGAGCCGCGCCACGGCCTCGACGAAGGGCGAGACCTCCGTCTCGGCGACCTCGATGTCGTAGACGTCGATGCCAGCGAACTTCTTGAAGAGGACGGCCTTGCCCTCCATGACCGGCTTGGAGGCGAGCGGCCCGATATTGCCGAGCCCTAGGACGGCGGTGCCGTTCGTGATCACGCCGACGAGGTTGCCGCGCGCCGTATAGCGGGAGACGGCCGAAGGATCCTCGGCAATGGCCTGGCAGGCGAAGGCGACGCCCGGCGAGTAGGCGAGGCCCAGGTCGTTCTGGTTGGCGACCGGCTTGGTCGCGTGGATGGCGACCTTTCCGGGTGGGTCCGCCTCGTGGTAATCTAGTGCGTTACGTCGCAGATTGTTGTCGGCCATTCGCCGTTGTCCCCGTTGCATTCCGGCAGTCTGCATCTTTGGCACAGAACCATGGTGGAGTGCCAATGCCATGCGTACGGTTATGAACGGCACGAAATATTTCTCGCGTCGAGGCCCGTTTCGGCTCTGCGCGGTGTCCGGTCTAGCGCTTCTGGCTGCCATATCTCTGACGGTGGTGGCCGCGGCGCAGCAGGGGGCGCCGAGCGCAGGCACGGCGGCGGAGCCGCAGGGGCTGCCACCGGCCAACTATATCTCCTCGCCCCACCGCGGCGTTATCGATGGCTGGGGCAGGGTCATTCCCTGTCGCTGCCGCTTCAATGGCAAGGCCTATCAGCTCGGCGAGATCGTGTGCATGAGGACGCACGTCGGCACCGTCCTCACGCGGTGCGACATCTTCGAGAACAACACGTCCTGGATACCGAGCCGCGAAGCCTGCCAGCCCGACGCCGGGACGTAGAGGGGTGTTACCCCGCCAGCAGATGCCAGCCGACGCCGAGCGCGCCGCAGATCGCGAGAGTCGTCATGATGCCACGATGCAGCCGGAAGAGCAGCACGAACGCGATGGCGGTTAGCAAGAGCGCGATGGGATCGAGGCTTGAGAGTTGCGGCAGATAAAGTCGCAGAGGTCCGAGCCACGTCGTCGTGCTCTCACGGAAGATCACGTTGAGCGCGAACCAGACCGTCAGGTTAAGGATCACGCCAACGACGGCTGCGGTCACCGCGGCAAGCGCTGCCCTGAGCCGCGGCTCGGCATTGATCCGCTCGATGTAGGCGCGCCGGCGAAGATCCACAGGAAGCACGGCGCGAATGTCGCCCACAGCGCCACGAACGCGCCGAGCGTGCCCATGAGCAGCGGCGGCCCGCCGCCATGGCGATAGGCTGCGAGAAAGCCCACGAACTCAGTGACGAGGATGAGCGGACCGGGCGTAGTTTCGGCAAAACCGAGCGCATCGACCATCTCGCCGGCGGTCATCCAGCCGAAGTGCTGGACCATGTCCTGCGCGAGGTAGGCAAGTACGGCATAGGCGCCGCCGAAGGTCACGACCGCGAGCTTCGAATAGAGCAGGCTGAGCTGCGATGTGACGTGATCGCTGCCGAAGATCATTGCCAGGACGGCGAGAGGCGCGATCCAGATAGCGAGCCAGATGGCGGCCGTCCGCAGTGTTTCTCTGAGGCTGACCGCTGGCGCCGCGCGGGCAGTCTGATCGGCGAGACCTGTACCTGTCGCGAAGCCGTACAGCGCGGCGGCAAGAACGATCAGCGGAAACGGCACGCCAAAGAAAAAGATCGCGACGAAGGCCAGAGCCGCGAGCCAGCGATGGTCGGTCGAGGTCAGGCCGCGCCGCGCGATGCGGATGAGCGCCTCGACGACGATGGCCAGCACGGCGGCCTTGATACCGACGAGCAGCGCCACCGCAAGCGGGAGAGTGCCGAGCGTCGCGTAGAGCGCGGCGAGCACCAGAATGACCAGCGCACCCGGCAGGACGAAAAGCAGACCGGCGGCGAGCCCGCCGATCGTTCCGTGCATCCGCCAGCCCACATAGGTCGCGAGCTGCATGGCTTCCGGGCCGGGAAGAAGCATGCAGAAATTCAGTGCCTGCAGGTACGAGCGCTCGTCGATCCACTTTTTCTCGTCGACGAGCATTCGATGCATCAGCGCAATCTGCCCGGCCGGGCCGCCGAACGAGATCAGGCCGATCCGCGCCCAGACGCTGAACGCTTCGGCAAAGGTCGGCGTCGGTGTGGCCGCGCCCTCGAGGGGCGCGGTTGAGGTTTGTGATGTCATGGTGCGGCCCTCTATGCCTTGATCTTCGGAGCGGGCCAGTTGTGCGTCTCATCGCTGGCATCACGGCACCAGCGATAGAAGCCGTCGTATATCGCCATCGCCGCCTCGAGCTGAGCGAGATCATCACGGTACATGCGCGAGAAGCCGAGTGATACGGCCAGAAGTCCGGCGGCTTCCGGCGCGAGGTCCATGCGCGCGGTGTCCGCGCCACGCACGATCATCGCCAGTTGTTGGAGGGCCGTGTCGGCGAGGCCGAATTCGCTGAGCATGGTGTCGAATGTACAGTGATCGCCGCGATGGCTCCAGAAGACGCCCTCGATATCGAAGGGCGTAGCGGCGAAGCGCTCGGCAACGGCGTTCACTTCCGATGGCGACACGAAGAGGAAGACCGCATCCGGGTCGACAAAGCGGCGGAGCAGCCAGGGACAGGCAATGCGATCAATCTTCGGCCGCCCGCGCGTGACCCACACCGTCCGCCCCTGCGCATCGCGTGGCGGCAGCTTGGCAGCATTGACAGTCGGCAGCCCCGCCTCCTGCCAGGCGACGAACCCGCCCTCGAGCGTCTCTGCCTGCATGCCTTCGTGGCGCAGCAAGGCCGCAGCACCCTGACTGAGCTTCAGGCCCTTCTGACACACGATGACAGCATTTCGGTCGGCGAGGCTTTTGGACCACGCGGCCGCATAGAACGGGTCTCGGCGCACGGAGCCGGGGATCAGCCGCGGCGCTGCCGCGAAGTCCTCCTCTGTGCGAACGTCGATGATCGCAGGCGCGGTCGGCAGGCCGACGAGGCGAGCGAGTTGGGCAGCAGAAATTTCGGTTGGAGATGGCATGGCGCGTCCTTCCTCGGATGAGGCGTTGGGACGCGAACATTGGGCTTGCGCCTCACGAGGTCGTCGCGGAGAACCCCATGTGCGGTTTTCTCGACCATTGTCCCGTAATTGTCAACTTCAGGGCCATGATCGCGTGGGTCAGAGGCGTCTCATCCCGCACTGCACGACGACCGGGTTTTGACGGCGTCCTGCCGCTGTTAGCCTGACACATCGTGAGCCCCGATTCCTCGGCCCCGACCTATCGGCTGCCGGTCTTCCAGCTCATGCCGTGCTGAGACACTAAGAGATCGGGCATTCGGAATGCATCCCTCCTGGTTGGCCCCGTTCAGTGTGAAAGCCTTCCGCCTGCAGTGGCCGGCGGCGCTGGTCACGGTCTGGGCGCTCGAAATGGAGACGCTGATCCTCGGCTGGTACGTGCTGGTCGAGACGGGCTCTGTCGTCCTGCTGACCCTGTTCGGCGCCTCGCTGTATCTCGGCACGCTCGTCGCGCCGCTGCTCGGGGTCGTCGCCGATCGCATCGGGCACCGCAATACGCTCGTGCTCATGCGGATCTGGTACATGCTTCTGGCGGTCGTGCTTCTGGGCTTAGCCCAAGCCGGTGCGCTGGCGCCTGGGATCGTTCTCGTCGTCGCGCTCATGAACGGTCTGGTCAGGCCATCGGATCTCGCCATCCGCAGCGCCTTCATGGCGGGTACGCTGCCACGCGAGTTGCTCACGGGCGCGATGGCGCTCGAGCGCACGACGATCGACTCGGCGCGTGTCGCCGGTGCGCTTGTGGGCGCCACTCTCTTTGCGCTGCTCGGTATCGCGTCGACCTACATCGTCGTCGTGAGCTTCTACGTGATCGGCGTGTCGCTGACGATCGCTGCTGCTCGCGCCGCGCGTCCGCTAGGGCCGCCGGCAGATGCGGCAGACGTCGCGTTACCCGTGCGGGCCTCCTTCTGGCACGAGCTACGCGAGGGCGTGGCGTACGTATGGTCCCGGCCGGTGCTGAGGGCTGCGATCTGGCTCGCCGTCCTCGTCAACCTGACGGCCTACCCGCTCTCGAATGGCCTGCTGCCTTATGCGGCGCGCGAGGTCTATTTCGTCGATGAGCGCGGTCTGGCCCTGCTCGTCGCGAGCTTTGCCGGCGGCGCGCTCGTCGGCTCGTTCGGCTTTTCGATTGTCGGGCGCAGAGTTCCGCTCGCACGCCTGATGCTCGGCTCGGCCGTCGTCTGGTATGCCATGCTCGTCATCTTCGGGCAGATGAGCCAGATGTACCTCGGTATGACCTTCCTTTTTCTTGGCGGTCTCGCGCAGAGCTTTTGCATGATCGCCATGGTCGTGCTGATCCTGCGGGCGGTGACGCCGGAGGTCTCGGGACGCGTCATGGGTGTGCGCATTCTCGCGATCTACAGCCTGCCGCTCGGGCTTCTGACAGCGGGATGGCTTATCGAGCGCATAGGCTTTGCGAGCACCGTGTCCGGGTATGCATTGTTCGGCCTAGCGATGGTGCTGGTCCTCACACTGCGCTTCCACGCCGATCTCTGGCGTGTCGAGGCGCAGGCCAACAGCGGATGAGCGAATGGCGCGCCTGCTCAATCTCGGCGAGATGCTCGCGACGCAGGCGCGGCTTTCTCCCGATCGCATCGGGGCGCGCGATCTCGAACGCCAGCTCACGTTTCGTCAGTGGAACGCGCGCGCCTGCCGGCTCGCCAACGGGCTGCTGGGCCTCGGCCTCGCGAAGGGCGACCGCGTGGCGGTGCTCGCCTACAACGCGCTCGAGTGGGCGGAGATCTATGCGGCGTGCGCGAAGGCGGGTCTCGTCGCGGTGCCGATCAACTTCCGCCTCGCCGGCCCGGAAATCCGCTTCATCATCGAGAACAGTGGCGCTGCCGCTCTGATCGTCGAGGACCAGCTCGTCGGCGTGATCGAGGAGATCCTGGCCGATCTGCCGATTGGGCCGGATCGCTGCATCATGTTCGGCCCTGGCAAAATACCGGCAGGCTTTCGCGCCTACGAGAGTTTTCTCTCGGCGGCGCTCGATCGCGAGCCGGACATCGCCGTCGATCTTGGCGATCCCTGGACGCTCATGTACACCTCGGGCACGACGGGCCGACCCAAGGGCGCGATCCGCTCGCATGGCGCGAGCGCGCTCCATTCTCTCATCACCGAGGTCGAGTTCAGGATTTCTGCACGCGACACCGCGCTGCTCGTCATGCCCATGTGCCACGCCAACTCGGTGTTCTTCTACGGCGCCTTCGCGTACTGCGGCGCGACGACCGCGATCTACAACAGAAAGAGTGTCGATCCCGAGCATCTCCTGGCATCGCTCGCGGAAACTGGGGCGAGCTTCACGTCACTGGTGCCGACGCACTACATCATGATGCTGGCGCTCTCCGAGGCCGTGCGCGCCCGCTACGATGTCCGGCGCGCAGAGCGGCTCCTCATCTCGTCGGCGCCGGCGCGGCACGACACCAAGCTCGGGATCATGGAGCTGTTCTCGAACTCCGGGCTTTACGAGATGTACGGCTCGACGGAAGCCGGGTGGGTGACGATCCTGCGCCCCGATGAGCAGTTGAGCAAGCTCGGCTCGGTCGGGCGCGAGATCGGCGGATCGGGTCGCGTGCGTCTGCTGGGGCCGGATGGCAGCGAAGTCGCAGATGGCGAAGCGGGCGAGCTCTATTCGCGGACGCCCTGGTGCTTCGATGGCTATTGGCAGCTTCCCGACAAGACGGCGGAGGCCTTCCGCGGCGAGTACTGCTCGGTCGGTGATCTCGCGCGGCGTGATGAGGATGGCTTCATCCATCTCGTCGATCGCAAGAGCAACATGATCATCTCGGGCGGCGAGAATATCTATCCTTCGGAAGTCGAAGCCGCGCTCGGGGCGCACCCGATGATCAAGGACGTGGCAATCGTCGGCGCACCCGACGAGAAGTGGGGCGAGCGCGTACACGCGTTCGTCATCCTGCACGATGGTGCTGCCGCGACGTCCGACGAGCTGATCGCGTGGTGCCGCGATCGCATTGCGCCCTACAAGCGCCCGCGCTCGATGAGCTTCATTCGCGAGGAGGACATGCCGCGCACGGCGACCGGCAAGATCCTCCATCGCATATTGCGCGCACGGCTGGTGGAGTAGGCACGCAATCGCGCCACTGGCGCGAGCGAGACCAGTCTCGCGCTCTACCGGGAGGGACACCCTCCCGGACCCTCCCGTCTTTTGGAATTACTGCATCGGCGAATGGGCGCTCGGGATCATGATGAGGTTGTTCATCTCGTCGAGCAGCGGGCCGCCGACCTTGAGGAACGCCTGCCAGCCGGGATCCTTGACCGCATCGCCACGCGCCTTAGCGCGCGTGTTGAGATCGGGATAGGCCCACAGGTGCATGACCTCGTTGGGCTGGCCAGCCTCGGTGGTCCAGAGGCCGGAAATCTTGGAGTACTTCTGGCGGACTTCGAGGGCGCTGGTGAAGGCATCGAGCCACGGCTTCGCGCCGCCCGGCCGGCAGCGGTAGTAGCGCAGCTCATAGACGTTGCCCGTGGTCGCCGGCTTGGTCGGCGCGATGATCGGATTGAGGAGGCGGATGTCCTGGCGCAGCAGGTAAGGACGGATCAGCGGAATGTACTCTTCCGTCCAGCGCTTGTTCTTCTGCAGCTCGGCGCGGAGCCGCGCGCGGTCGTTGAGGCTCTCGTAGCTCCACAGGTGGACGACCTGATTGAGCGAGCCGATCTCGGTGATCCAGTAGCCTTCGAGCTTGCCGTAATTATCGCCGCGGATGTCGCGACCGACAGTGCCTGAATTCTTCGCGGCTTCGGCTCCCATGCCGGCCTTGAGCGTGTAGATGCGCAGCTCATTGATCATGGGCTCTCCTCCTGGGTGTCGTCTTTAAAGTTGGGAATGGATGCACGATAGGCTGCCGGCTCGGCCTTGTCATCCGATCGGCGCGCAGCTCAATCGAGCGCAGACGTCATGCCGGCGCGAGGTCGCGGGCGAGCTGGAGGGCGTCGTCACGGGCGCCGCCGGGAAGCGTATAGTAGGACTTGCGCAGGCCGATCTCGGTAAAGCCGCATGAGGCATAGAGCGCGCGGGCAGGCGCATTGCCGGCTGCCACATCGAGAAAGAGCCGCTTGGCATCCGAGCGTGCTGCGGCGCGCGCAGCGCCCTCGACGAGCTGGCGGCCGATGCCCTTTCGCTGACCATCCCGCGCGACGCCGATCGTCAGGATCTCCGCCTCGTCGGCCGCGATCTGGGCAATAATAAAACCGACGACCTGACGGCCTGGTTTCACGGCGACGAGAGCCAGCGATGCCGGATGCTCGATGAGGGCCTGGATGGCATCTCTGTCCCAGGCCGTGGGGAACAGCTCGGCGTGGATGGCGGCGATCCCGCCAGCATCCTCGGGCAAAGCCCAGAGCAGGCTGATGGGGCCGGTCGCTGGGCTCTTGCTCATGGGCGCCTCGCGATCGGTTGCGGCTGCGGTTTCACATCAGGCGCGCGCAGGTAGAGCGGGCTGACAGTTCCGGACGGTGGCCGATCAGCGGCGAGCTGAGCCAGGAAGCGCGCGTGCGGCTCTATGGTCGGCAGCGCCGTCTCGATGTCGGTACCGGCAGCTTCGGCGACGAGCGACGCACCGGAGCCGATCACGAGCGCATCGTGCTCGCGCGCCAGTGCGGCAGCCGCCTCGGCCGTGAGCAGGGCAGGCGCGCCATCGCCAGCCCCGTCGCCGTGAAGCGCGCAGTAGAGTGCGCCCCGGCGAGCATCGATGGCAACCAGCAACGCGCGCGAGGCCGTCGAATGCCCGAGCAGCGTCCGCGCGCGCGCAGCGATCACTTCGAGACTGCTGATCCCGACCACGGGACGCCCGGCCGAAAGCGCGAAAGCGCGTGCCGCCGCCACGCCGACGCGCACACCCGTGAAAGTGCCGGGACCGATGGTCACGGCAAAGCGCTCGATATCCGCGAACGTGCGTCCCGCCGCGGCCATGACCTCGGCGATCATGGGCATGAGGCGTTCGGCATGTCCTGTCAGGCGCGGCTCATAGGCCTCGCGGATGAGCCAGTCGCCGTTCGCCGCAGGATAGCGCAGCGCAACGGAGACGGCCCCGAGACAGGTGTCGAACGCGAGAATGGCCATGCGGCCACCCTAGATGATCTTCGCCACCTCGTCGAACGTCAGGCGTGGGAGACGACCCATCAGCGCTGACGTATCACCGTAGCCGAGATTGATCAGGAAGTTGGATTTGATCTTGCCGTCGGGGAAGAACTCTTTGTCGACGCCCGCCTGATTGTAGCCCGACATCGGACCCGTATCGAGACCGAGCGCCCGTGCCGCGAGAATGAAGTACGCGCCCTGCAATGTGCCGTTACGGAAGGCCGTGGCCTCGGCGTGGGCGGGGCTGCCCGTGAACCAACTCTTGGCCGCCTGATTATGCGGGAAGGTGCGCGGCAGGTTCTCGAAGAACTCGAGATCGTGCGCGAAGATCGCGCAGACCGGCGCCGACATGGTCTTGTCACGGTTGCCTTCCGACAGGAACGGCTTCAGGCGCGCCTTGGCCTCCTGCGTTTTCACGAACAGGATGCGCGCCGGCTGGCAGTTGGCACTTGTGGGGCCGAGCTGAGCGAGCTCCACGACCTGCTTGAGCAGGCTGTCCGGCACGTCCTTATCGAGAAACTTGTTGTGCGTGCGGGCCGTGCGAAAGAGCTGGTCGAGCGCGGCGGCGTCGATGGTTGAGGCCATGAGGGGTTCCTTGTGCTTGGGTGCCGATCGGATGGCATCATGAGATGTGGGGCGCGAAAAGTGCACTGCAATTTTTAGGGAGCGATCACGCGCCATGCCAATACGGGCAATGGACAGCAAACACGCCGGTCCCCAAAATGAAAAAGCCCCGCGATGCGGGGCTTTCTCGTTACTGGATGTCTCGACGCTCAGACGGGGCGCACTTCCTGTACCTCGGGGAGGAAGTGCTGCAGCAGGCGCTCGATGCCGCCACGCAGTGTCGCCGTCGAACTCGGGCAGCCGGCGCAGGCGCCGCGCATGTGCAGATAGACGATGCCCTCGCGGAAGCCGTGGAACACGATGTCGCCGCCGTCATTGGCAACGGCCGGGCGCACGCGCGTGTCGAGCAGCTCCTTGATGGCCTTGACGGTCTCCTCGTCCTTCTCGTCGTAGTCGCCGCCGGGCAGCGCCTCGCCGTCCTCGCCGCCCTCCATGACCGGCGCGCCGGACATGTAGTGCTCCATGATCGCGCCGAGGATCGCGGGCTTCAGATGCTGCCACTCGCCATCGCCCTTGGTGACGGAAATGAAGTCCGAACCGAGGAACACACCGCGCACGCCATCGATTGCGAACAGGCGCCGGGCGAGCGGCGAGGCGTCCGCCTCGTCCAGGTCGCGGTAGTCCGCCGTGCCGTCGGTAAGCACCGACTTGCCAGGGATGAACTTGAGCGTGGCCGGATTGGGGGTCGGCTCGGTCTGGATGAACATGGCTGTCCTCTTGGTACTTCGCGATCCCGATCGGGACCGGGTCGCGGCAGGGCCGGCAATCGGCCAGGATTTTGGAATCTTTCTAGTCTAGCGGGCCGGCTGCGTCAAACCCGACTCTCTGGATATCCATTTGGGCATGGAATGCCAGCGGATCAACGCCACACTATGCAGCTCACGCCGGATTCGGACCGCTTATCAGCTATGCAGGACACTGTTCCGACTCAGGCGAACGCCTTAAGGTCCTCGAGCGAGAGATTGCCGGGCACGACCGTGATCGGCACATGGAAATTGCCCGCCATGGGCCCCGAGCCGATCGCCGAGACGAGGGGGCCTGGCCCCTTGGGATCGATCGAGGCGCCAAGCACGAGGATGGCAACGTCCTCGTCGTCTTCAATGGCCTTGACGATCTGCTCCGCCTTGTTGCCTTCGAGGATGACTTCCTCGTGCTCCAGGGCCTCGAAGCCGGCGTTGTTCAGCTTGCGCCGCATGAGGCGGAAGAGAGCCTTGGCCTTGTTGGTTTCCTCCTCGAGCTGCACCTGCCGGATGCCCGCCCAATGCTGGTATTCCTGCGGCTCGATGACATAGAGCAGGAGCAGGCGCCCGCTCGTGTGCGAGATGCGCAGCGCTGCATAGAAGAGCGCCGACTCGACCTCCGCCGACTCGTCGACCACCACCAGGAATTTCCGCTGGTGTCCCTGCTCGAAGACACGTCTCTGCTTGGCCATGATGTGACCTGCCGTTGCTACAGGCGCCCAGATTTGGCGCGCCCTCAGCTTGCCTCATGGGATACTATCACGAACGGACGAAGCCGACGATGTCCTTCACCTCGTTCAGGATCGGTTGCGCCAGCTCCCGCGCGCGACTGGCCCCATCTGCTAGAATTCGGTCGATTTCGGCCGGATCTGCGGAAAGGCGGCTCATCTCGCTCGTTATCGGGGCAAGCTTGGCAACGGCGACTTCGGAAAGGGCCTTCTTGAAAGTCGAGAATTGCCCGCCTCCGAACTGTCGCAGCGTCTCCGCCTGCGTGATCCCAGCGAGCGCCGCGTAGATGCCCGTCAGGTTGTCGGCTTCCGGCCGCCCTTCGAGGCCCTTCAGCTCGGAGGGCAATGCATCTGGATCGGTCTTGGCCCGCTGGATCTTGCGCGCGATTGTCTCCGCGTCATCGGTCAGGTTGATGCGCGAAAGATCGGACGGGTCCGATTTCGACATCTTCTTCGTGCCGTCACGAAGGCTCATGACGCGCGTTGCCGGCCCGAGAATGATCGGCTCGGGCTGCGGAAAGAAGATGCCGTCGGCGTATCCCTTCGCGGCGATCGCCTGGTTCCAGTCGTTGTTGAACTTCTGAGCGATGTCGCGTGCGAGCTCCAGATGCTGCTTCTGGTCCTCGCCGACCGGCACGTGCGTACCGCGGTAGACGAGAATGTCAGCTGCCATCAGGTTCGGATAGGCATAGAGGCCCACCGAGGCGTTCTCGCGGTCCTTGCCGGCCTTCTCCTTGAACTGCGTCATGCGGTTCAGCCAGCCGAGACGCGCGACGCAATTGAACACCCACGCCAGTTCCGCGTGCGCGGACACCTGGCTCTGATTGAAGAGGATGCTCTTCTTCGGATCGATGCCGGAGGCAATATAGGCCGCAGCCGCGCGCCGGATCGACTGGCGCAGCTCCTCCGGATCGAGCCAATCGGCCGTGATCGCGTGCAGGTCGACGACGCAGTACAGGCACTCGTGCGTGTTCTGCATGGACACCCAGTTGATGAGCGCGCCCAGATAGTTGCCAAGGTGCAGGCTGCCCGTGGGCTGCATGCCGGAGAAAACGCGGGGGCGGAGTGCGATCATCGTCCATTGTCCTCGAAAAGGGCCCTTCAGGCCGCGCCGGTTATTGCGCGCCCGCGAGCGGGGGGCAAGGGGGTGCGGTCGAGCGGCCTCCAATGACGGCTAACGCCAGTAGGTCAGCATCTGGCGGCGCCCAATGAGGGGAACCGGTCGGCCAGTTCAACCGTTCATTGCACGCACCGCGCGGCTCATCCGTGCAACCCGGGCAATCCCAGACAAACCGAGATTCTGCAAAATGGCCGAGACCGCCGATCGCCCGACGCTCCCGACGCATGGCGCCGCCACGCTCCCGAGCGTCACGGTCGACAACTACAACCTGGAGCTGGAAGACAACGAGGGGTTCATCGGCGACAGGGCCCGTCGTGCGGCATTCCGTGAAGCGCTCGATGATTGGCGCAAGCATCACAAGGCCGTGTCGGGTGAGGATCCGCTTGGCGAAACCAAGACGGACGATCTCAGCAAAAAGCAGCTCGATGAGCTGCTCGCGAGCGGCTCGGTCGAGGCTGCCGGCATCATTCTCAGTGCGATCGAGGACTACGCGCAGGCGCTCTTCACGGTGCTCCGCCGTTTTCTCAAGAACAAGGCCTGGGCGGAGACCGAGGCCATCGTCTTCGGTGGCGGCTTTCGCGCGAGCCGCATCGGCGAGCTTGCGATCGGTCGCGCCGGCGCGCTCCTCAAGTCCGATGACATCGATGTCGATCTCGAGCTTATCGAGCACCATCCCGACGAGGCGGGCCTCATCGGCGCGGCACATCTGCTGCCGGCGTGGATGCTCGACGGGCACAACGCCATGCTGGCCGTCGACGTCGGCGGAACGAACATCCGCGCCGGCATTGTCGAGCTTCGCCTCGGCAAGTCCAAGGATCTCTCGTCGGCCCGCATTGCCGAGTCACATCTCTGGCGTCATGCCGATGAGAAGGTCTCGCGCACCGAGACGATCGATCACCTTACGGACCTGCTGCAGTCGCTGATCAAGACCGCGAAGAAGGAGAAGCTCTCGCTCGCGCCGGTGGTCGGCATCGGATGCCCCGGTATCATCGAGGCGGATGGCAGCATCGCGCGAGGTGCGCAGAACCTGCCGGGCAACTGGGAGAGCAGTCGGTTCAACTTTCCTGCCGCCGTGACCGAGAGCATTCCAAACATCGGCGACCACGAGACGATGATCGTCATGCACAACGACGCTGTCGTGCAGGGCCTGAGCCATTTGCCGCGTGCCCAGAAGCGCAAGCACTGGGGCATCCTCACCATCGGCACGGGCCTCGGCAACGCGCGCTTCTCGACGCGTGCCGTGGGCAAGCGGAAGGGGCGCTGAGGCTGCGCGAATTCAGCCGGCGGTTCAGGTGCGTTCGATGGCGCGCTCGAGCCGTCGGCTGAGAACCCAGGAGAGGCCGAGGAAGGCAATCAGCATAACCGCGCCCAAACCCGAGGAGGTCTGGCTCATGACCTTCTCCGAGAGTTCGCCGAATGCGTAGCCGGCCGAGACGACGGCGACCGACCAGATGCCGGCGGCTACGAAGTTCAGGGCGAGAAAACTCGACCAGGAAAGCGACGATACGCCGTAGGCAAAGCCGGCGACTCCACGAATGCCATGCGGATAGCGGTGAATGAGGATCATCCAGATATGATGACGGGCGGCCAATAGCGCCGCCGTTTGGATGGCGCGCTGCAGGCGGGGGAACGTCCCGAGCCAATGCGTCCCGTAGCGGCGCCCGATCCAGAACCGGACCACGTCGCCGACGAAGCTGCCGAGCCAGCAGACAAAGATCAACGTCCCGAAATTGAGCGCGCCGGAATGGGCGGCATATCCCGCGAACATCGCGAGCAGCAAGCTATGCGAGCTCGCATAGGCAAACATCAGGCCGTAGATGGCGTCGTGGTTCTGGCGAATGATCTCTAAGAAGGACGCAAGATCGGTCGGAAACAGCACGCGGACACCTGTGAGTGGCAGCCGCGCCACGACGTGCGACGGCCTATCCGGTGCTCGCTAGCATCCGCACGCGTCCATGCCAATAGGGCAACGTGTGTGCGGGGCTTCCACTGCCTTCGGACAGCGCGTTCAGTAAGGTGTGCCGTCTTTTCGCGAGAAGGCGTATTTGCCGTCGGAGCTGAGCTTTGCGTGCAGGTCGAGCGTCGGATAGGTGATCTCGTCTCCTGCCGTGCGGTCGCCCACGACGAGCAGCAGCACATCTTCGGAGGATTCATTGACAAAGCGATGCGCGTCGCCCGTGCCGGCGGGAAAGCCCGCGCACATGCCGGCCTTCAGCACCTGGCGTCCGGCATTGGTTTCGAGCACAGCCTCCCCCTTCAGGACGTAGATGAACTCATCCTGGTGCGAGTGGGCGTGCCGGCTCGAGGATTGGCCGCCCGGCACGATGCGCGTGAGATTGACGCCGTAGTTGCGAATGCCGGCATGATCGCCAAGCCGGCGGTTCCAGCGGTTCTGATTCACGCCGCGGAGCTCTTCCGGATAGCTCGTGTAGTTCGTTTCTGCGACGTCGGATGGATCGAAAGCTGGCAGGGTGGGCTTGGACATCGGACACCTCACGCGCGAATGGGCTGCGTTTATATGAGAGGCGCGAGGTGAGCGCACGTCCGAATATTGTGCGGCGTCTGTTACTTCAAGGCTTCCAGGAACGCCCCGCCGTAGCGGGTGACACGCGCCTCGCCCATGCCATGCACGAGCTTGAGTTCGTCGCGCGTGCGAGGCTTGAGGCGCACCATGTCGAGCAGCGAACGGTCGTGGCAGACGATGTAGGGCGGCACGTTCGCCTCGCGGGCGAGCTGGCCGCGCACTTCACGCAGCGTACGATAGAGCTCGACCTCATTCTCCTGCAGACCCGGCACCACCGCATTGCGTCGTGAGGCGCGCTTGCGCCCTTCGCCGCGCGCCCGTGAACTGGCGGACTGCTTGCGCACCATGAAGGGCGCTTCGCCGCGGAGCACGGTCCGCGCACTTTCGCCGAGCGCCAGCGTGCCGTGGCCTTCGTCATCGGCGACGAGATGGCCGGCTGCGACGAGCTGGCGGAGAACGCTGCGCCATTGCGCGCCATCGACATCGCGGCCGATGCCGAAGACGGAGAGCTTGTCGTGGTGATTGCGCATGATGCGCTCGTCCACTTTGCCCGTGAGCACGTCGACGACATAGCCGACGCCGAAGCGCTGATCCGTCCGGTAGACGGCCGAAAGCGCCTTCTGCGCGAGCACGGTGCCGTCGATGCAGTCCGGCGGCTCGAGGCAGTTGTCGCAGTTGCCACAGGGTTCGCTGCGCTGCTCGCCGAAGTAGGCAAGAAGGAGCTGGCGGCGGCAGCTTGCTGCCTCGGCGAGCGCGATGAGCGCGTCGAGCTTCGTGCGCTGCACGGCCTTGTGCTGCTCGCCGGCTTCCGACTGCGCGATCCACTGGCGCTGCGTGATGATATCGCCAAGACCATAGGCCATCCAGGCATCGGCGGGCTCGCCGTCGCGTCCGGCGCGACCCGTCTCCTGGTAGTAGGCTTCGATGGATTTCGGCAGGCTCAGGTGCGCGACGAAGCGCACGTCCGGCTTGTCGATGCCCATGCCGAAGGCGATGGTCGCGACAACGATGAGACCGTCCTCGGCGAGAAAGCGTTGCTGCACGGAGCGGCGCACTTCCGGCGCGAGCCCCGCATGATAGGCAAGTGCGGTACGGCCTTTGGACGTCAGCCAGTCGGCGGTTTCCTCGACCTGCTTGCGGCTCAGGCAGTAGACGATACCGGCATCGCCCGCGTGCTCCTCGGCAATGAAGCGCCAGAGCCGTTCGCGTGCGCCCATGCTGCCGGTCTCGGCAATGCGGTAGCGGATGTTCGGGCGGTCGAAGCTCGCGACGAGCTTCTCGGCCTTCTCGAGGGCCAACTCGCGCACGATCTCGGCGCGCGTCTTCTCATCGGCGGTGGCCGTGAGCGCAATGCGCGGCACGCCGGGAAAGCGCTCGGCCAGAATTCGGAGCTGGCGGTACTCGGGGCGGAAGTCGTGTCCCCATTGCGAGACGCAGTGCGCCTCGTCGATGGCGAAGAGGGCGACGTCCGTCGAGGAAAGAAGCTCCAGAAGGCGCGGCTGTACGAGCCGCTCGGGCGCGACGTAGAGCAGGTCGAGGACGCCGGCGCGCACGGACTTCTCGATTTCGATCTGCTCGGGCCAGGAAAGCGATGAATTCAGAAAGGCGGCATTCACGCCGAGCGACTTCAAGGCGTCGACCTGATCCTGCATGAGCGCGATCAGCGGCGAGACGACGACAGCCGTACCGGGGCGCACGAGCGCGGGGATCTGGTAGCAGAGCGACTTGCCGCCGCCCGTCGGCATGAGCACGAAGGCGTCACGGTTTTCGAGCAGCGCGCGGATCGCGCTTTCCTGGTGCGAGCGGAAGCTACGGTAGCCGAAGGTCGTCTCGAGAATGGCCTGCGCCCGCTCGAAGGCATCGCCGGCCTCCCATACGGGTGCCGCCGGCATTTGGAGGGCGAACAAAGACATGCGTGGCGTCCGGCGGCGCGAGTGAGATCGTTGCTTGATCCACCATGAGGGCGATTCTGCGCCCCTGCCAACGCGGCCAGTCCCGAGCAGCGTGGATTGCCTGTCGAGGGTTGCCAAAATGCGGCCCAGGCCGGGCTTTCCATGCGGCGCAAGCTCCTGAGCCATGCGGACACGGACAGTCCGGGGCGGGGAAAACTTGCGAAAGCCCACAGGCGCCCCCTATAGCAATCGTCCGGCCAAGTCTTCCCGTCCAGGAGTAATCCCTCGATGTCCCAACGTCCCGAGATCCGCTTTGTCGCCCTCGATGCGTCGGCGAGCCCCGTCGTCGCCGCGCTGGTCGGGCAGGATCTGCATATGCCGCCGGCGTTGAAGGCCATGGATCAAAAATCGGGAGGCGCCCTGATGCGCGCCGCCAAGGCCGCCGACTTCAAGGGACGCGCAAAGAGCAGCATCGAAGTCCTTTCGCCGGAGAAGCTCGAAGCGAGCCGCCTGCATCTCATTGGTACGGCGCAAAGCGATACCTCCGAAGAGCTCGACTGGATGCGGGCAGGCTCCGTCGCCTACGCGGCCATCCACGCGCGGAAGGCGCCGGCCGCGAGCCTCTTTGCCGAGGCCCCGGACAAGGGCGCGCCCTCTGCGGACGAGCTTGCCGCGCTGCTGGCCTATGGTGCGCTGCTCCGGAGCTACAACTTTCGCAAATACCGCACGCGGCCGGCGCGCGAGAACAACAACGGCGAAGCGGAGCCCGAGGAGAAGTCGAGCATCCTCTACATTCACTGCAAGAACCCACGCGATGCCGAGAAGGCGTTCGCCGACAAGCTCGCCGTTGCCGAAGGCGTGTTCGCCGCGCGTGATCTCATCAACGAACCGGCCAATGCGCTCGGCCCCGTCGAGTTCGCGGCGCGTGCCGAAGAGCTTTCCTCCCTTGGCGTCGAGGTCGAAGTTCTGGATCCGGAAGCGCTCGAAAAGCTCGGTATGGGGGCGCTGCTCGGCGTCGCGCAGGGCAGCACGCGGCCTGCGCGCGTCGTCGTCATGCAGTGGCATGGCGCCAAATCCAAGCGCGCGAAGCCCGTCTGCATCATCGGCAAGGGCGTCGTGTTCGACAGAGGTGGCCTTTCCATGAAGCCGGCGGCGGGCATGGAGGACATGAAGGGCGACATGGGTGGCGCCGCGTGCGTCGTAGGGCTCATGCGGGCGCTGGCCGCGCGCAAGGCGGCGGCGAACGTCGTCGGCATCATCGGTCTCGTCGAGAACATGGTATCCGGCGCAGCGCAGCGCCCCGGCGATATCGTGACGTCCATGTCGGGTCAGACCATCGAGGTGCTCAATACGGACGCGGAAGGCCGGCTCGTGCTGGCCGATGTCATCTGGTACGCGCAGGAGCGCTTCAAGCCGCGTCTCATGGTCGATCTCGCGACGCTGACCGGCGCCATCATGGTCGCGCTCGGTAAGGAGCACGCAGGCCTCTTTTCCAACGACGACAAGCTCGCCGCCGATATCACCGATGCCGGCATCGCCACCGGCGAGAAGGTCTGGCGCATGCCGCTCGGCAAGGCCTACGACAAGCTCATCGACAGCAAGAATGCCGATATGAAGAACATCGGCGGGCGCTACGGCGGCGCGATCACGGCAGCGCAGTTCCTGCAGCGCTTCGTCAAGGATACGCCCTGGGCACATCTCGACATTGCCGGCACCGCGCTCGACTCGCCCAAGGACGAGCTGAACCAGAGCTGGTCGTCGGGTTGGGGCGTGCGCCTCCTCGACCGCATGATCGCGGAGAAGCACGAGAAGGCGGAGAAGTAAGCTCGCTCCTTCATTGGATTTATTCCAGTGAAGTAATGAGTGGCGACGCTGTCACACTGCCAGACGGAATAGTCGCGTTAGCGAGGCGACGGCTCTGCCTTATTGTTGACTGAAAAAGTACAATTTACGTACAAGTGCTGTGTGTTCGTCGCTTGTCGCGCCAAGTTGTGGCGCGACGCCGCCGAACACGAGCCAGCTCGCCAGCCGCATCACGCGCCAGCCCGCCAGCGATTTACATCATCTCCGTACTGGCTCTTGGGGGGCTGCTATGCCGTTCTCGAACGATCGATCCGTCGCGTCCAGACGTCCTCGCGCTGTTCGATTGCCTGCCGCCATTTTGGTGAGCACCGCCGCGGCGGCCGTCGTGCTCTCGGCGGCACCGGCTCTCGCGCAGTCGACCAATCTGCCGCCCCTCAGCGTCGAAACGAAGAAGCAGCGCGCGCCCGCGAAGCAGGCAAAGCGCCCTGCGCAGAAGCAGACGCCTGCCGCACCCGCGCCTGAAGCAGCACCCGTCGAGGATGCTCCCGAGACCGCGGCCGCGCGCGATGCCGCGGCGAAGGCCGCTGCCTATGACGCGCCGGCGGGCATCAGTGTTGTCGGCGGCGGTGAGATCGATACGTTCGGCAGCATGCGCGTCGACAATGTGCTGCGCGCGCAGGCCGGTACGTTCTCGCGCGAGAGCGTCAATCAGCCCGGCATTTCCGTGAATATCCGCGGCTTCGAGGGCAATGGCCGCGTCAACATGATGATCGACGGCGCGCGGCAGAATTTCCGCTTCCTCGGTCACGAGGCGAGCGGCTTCCTGTATGTCGATCCGCAACTACTCGCCGGCATCGATATCCAGCGCGGCGCCATTTCCACGGCGGGCGGCTCTGGTACGCTCGCAGGCTCGGCGAACTTCCGCACGATCGGCGTTGAGGACATCATTCTGCCGGGCAAGGACTCGGGCATTCTCAGCAGCGTGACCTGGGGCAGCAATG
>JAEZAW010000335.1 GCA_023430315.1 Pseudomonadota bacterium
TCGGCATGCAGATCTACCAGCACGGCCGCATGCGGCGCGGATCGCTCGGCCTAGAAACACGCGACATTTCTCCAAACGCAGCGACCGAGCTTGGACTGGCCAATCGACGCGGCGCGCTCATTACGGCTGTCTCTCCCGATTCACCTGCGGCGCGAGCGGACATCGCTCCTGGTAGCGTGATCAGCACGATCAACGGCGAGGCCATCCGCAACAACAGCGACTACATGGCCCACTTCGGCAGCTCCGCCGTCGGTGAGGAGCTTGAATTCGGACTCCTGGTCAAAGGCGCGGCAAAGACAGTCAAGCTCACGGTCACTGACCAAGTCGGCGATCCACGCACCGCAAGTGTCGCCAAGAGCATTCACGGGCTGGGCGGTCTCGTCGTGAATGAGATCGGACCGCGCTCGCCACTTTACGGCCAGGTGCAAGGCGTGGTGGTCAAGAGCACCGAGCCGGATACACCCGCCGCAACCTCAGGACTTTTGGCCGGTGACGTGATCACGAGCGTCAATCAGCTCAACATCATGTCTGCGAACCAGATCGCGGATCTCAACAGAGCCGACGCGCCCGTCGAGCGTGTGAAGATCATGCGCGGTGGCATTCCTTACATCGTCGATCTGCGGCGGTAGACCTGGCGTCCGCTTGCCTTCGACAGCCCACATACAAAAACGCCGGGAGTGAGCAGTTGGCTCTCTCCCGGCGTTTGGCATCATTCGGCTATCAGGCCTTCAGGAAGGCCAGCAGTTCCTCATTCACCATATCCTTGAGCGTCGTGCACATGCCGTGCGGCGCGCCCTTGACGATCTTGAGCGTCGAGCCTTTCACGATCTTCGATGCCGGGATAGCAGCGGCCTCGATCGGCACGATCTGGTCGTCGTCGCCATGCAGGAACAGCGTCGGCACGTCGAACTTCTTGAGGTCCTCGGTCGTGTCGGTTTCCGAGAATGCCTTCACGCAGAAATAGGACGCTGGAAAGCCTGCCATCATGCCCTGCAGCCAGAAGGAGTCGCGCACGCCCTGCGAGATCTTCGCGCCGGGACGATTGTAGCTGTAGAACGGCATTGTCAGGTCTTTGAAAAACTGCGAGCGGTCGGCAACGACACCGGCGCGGATCTGATTGAAAGCCTCGATCGGCGTGCCCTTTGGATTGGAGGGCGTCTTCAGCATGAGCGGGGGAATGGCACCGATGAGGACGGCCTTCGCGACGCGCGAGGTGCCGTGACGGCCGATGTAGCGCGCGACCTCGCCGCCACCCGTGGAATGACCGACATGGACGGCACCCTTGAGGTCGAGCTTCTGCACGAGCTCTGCGAGATCGTCCGCGTATGTATCGAGGTCGTTGCCGTGCCATGGCTGGTCCGAGCGACCGTGGCCACGCCGATCGTGCGCGATCACGCGATAGCCTCGTGAAGCAAGATAGAACATCTGGTCCTCGAAGGCGTCAGCGCTCAGCGGCCAGCCGTGACTAAACACGACGGGCTGTCCCGTGCCCCAATCGTTGTAGTAGATCCGCGTGCCGTCTTTCGTCGTGATCGTTGACATGATCGAACTCTCTCTTCTTGTGATGAGAATGGAGATGTGCGGCCGCACATATTTGGCCCCACAACAAACTCATGTGGGTGCAGCGATCAGCCTCGGCGACCATCATTCGATGTCATAAGTCCGTGATTTACGCGGCTTTGCCGCTCGCCCGCCCCTGCGAGCCGACACGTATTGCTGCGCGTGGTTCAAGCTTGCCATGCGCTTCTTCCGGGTAAACCCCGAGAGGATAAGACTGCAAACGTCGGTAGCATGATCGGCGACAGCGGCATCTCCATGCCAATGCGCCGTCCGATTTCGGGACCTACACCAAGGTATGGGTTTGCGCAGACCTACATGCAGCGCGCGCGAACGTCGGTCTGATGGATGCCGGCCGCTTTACCAGATTATGACTGAGGCAGTGCCACCAGAGCGAGGTCGTATCGTGCTCAGGATGTCTCGACCCGAAAGTACACTGCCGTCCTCGAGAGCTGACGAAGCGCCGTCGCGGCCATGGCATGCCGACGCGTCACCGCCAGCTTCTCTGGCCGAGTACACGAGCGACGTGGAGCCTCACCCGATTTCAGTGGCGCACGGAGCCATGCAGAGGCTCGGATCCCTCATCCAGGTATCGCCGATCGACTTCATGAAGCGCCGGACTGCCGGCTGGCATGGCGTGCAGATCGAGCTCATGCAGTTCACGGGCAGCGAGAGAGTCGAACTTCGATTCCGCGCGAGCTTCCCCATGCTCGTAGCCCATGAGCGTGGCACGCGCCGCATCGGCGAGACGTCCCTCGAAGGCGTGCCACGATCAGCACGCCGCGACCTCGCGAAGAAGCTCACACTTGTGCCTGCCGGCCATGAGTACCACGAGTGGCACGAGCCGCGATCGCCGCTGCATATCCTGCTTTTTCATTTCGATCCCGACACACTGAGCGATTTCGCGGGACCGGATTCATTCGCCACGACGCCGCGGCTCTTCTTCGAGGACGCCGCGCTATGGGCGACGGTCGCAAAGCTCAAGGAGCAGCTCGAGATCCCGTCGCCAGGAAATAGCCCCTACATGGAAGCGCTCGGGGCGGTGCTGAGGCATGAGCTGGCGCGCCTCGACAGCCGGTCCGATCGTGTCGATCCACCAATACGCGGCGGCCTTGCCGCTTGGCAGCAGCGCGCGGTCACCACCTACATCGAAGAGCACCTGAGCGAGCAGATCCCGCTCACGACACTCGCGCATCTGGCGCGATTGAGCCCCTATCACTTCTGCCGCGCCTTCAAACAGTCCTTCGGCATTCCGCCGCACCGATATCACACGAAGCTTCGCATCGAGCGCGCCAAGGCGCTGCTGGAGACGCGCGAGCAGCTTTCGATAACAAAAATCGCTCTCGCGTTGGGTTTCAGCGAGACGAGCTCGTTCACCGCGGCATTTCGTCGAGAGACCGGCCTGACGCCCACAGGCTATCACCGGCAAGCTGCTTGAAAGACGCGCGGGCGGAAGGCCTCAGGCCAGACCCTGTGCGCCGCGCGCCATGGCCGCAATGCCTGTACGCGAGACCTCGACAAGCCCCAGCTCGCGCATGATCGTGATGAACTGCTCGATCTTCGACGACTTTCCCGTGATCTCGAACACGAAGTGCTCGGTCGAGGTGTCGACGACGCTGGCACGGAAGATCTCGGCGAGACGCAGCGCCTCGATGCGCTTCTCACCCTTGCCGGCGACCTTGACGAGCGCCAGCTCGCGCTCGATGGGCTGACCGGTGACCGTGAGATCCGTGACACTGTGAACCGGGACGAGCCGGTCGAGCTGGTTCCGGATCTGCTGGAGCACCATCGGCGTACCCGTCGTGACGACGGTGAAGCGCGAGAGGCGCCGCTGCTCGTCGGTCTCGGAGACAGTGAGGCTCTCGATATTGTAGCCGCGGCCCGAGAAGAGCGAGGCGATACGCGCGAGCACGCCCGGCTCGTTGTCGACGAGGATCGAGAACGTATGCTGCTCGGTTGTGTCCTTGCGCTCCTCCAGGAAGTAGGCGGAGCCGGTACCTTTTTCCGACATGGCGGGTGCCCTCAGGCTTTGTGACGGGGATGGTCCGTGCGCGCGGCGCCGGAATGGAAGGCCTCGACGGGCGTCCAGCCTTCCTCGTAGTGGTCGATGGTCCAGGGCTCCTGCAGCGCCTCGGTCCGCCATTTCACGAACGCAGGATGTGCGAGGACACGGTTCATGTACTGCCGTGTCTCCGTGGCGACAGGAATCTGATAGGTGTCGAGCCGGGTGACCACGGGCGCATACATGGCATCGGCGGCGCAGAAATCGCCGAACAAGAAATCGCCGCCGGCAGCGAACCGGCGCCGGCAGTCGGACCACATGCCTTCGAGCCGGCGCACGTTGTCGGACGCGTCCGAGGAAAGCTCTCTCGGCGCAAAGCGCTTGCTGAGATTCATCGGGCACATCTGGCGGAGGGCCTGGAAGCCAGCGTGCATCTCGCTCGCGATGGCGCGCGCATGGGCGCGCGCGGCAGGTACTCTCGGCCAGACGCCCTTGTCCGGGAAGCGCTCATGCAGAAACTCCATGATCGCGAGACTCTCCCAGATCACCTGATAAGAGCCGCCGCAGCTGCCGGAGACGGCACCTCCGTCCGAGGGCATCTCCGAGGGCGGCACGACCAAAGCCGGCATCTTGCCCGTCGGCGAAACGTCGAGCATCCGCGCCTTGGAATCCGGGAAGTACATCGGAATGACCGTCTCCTCGAAGGGTATATCGAGAGCGGTCATCAGGATCCACGGCCGGAGCGACCAGGACGAATAGAGCTTGTTGGCGACATAGAGCTTCATTGGATGATCCCCCGAGGGC
Source organism: Pseudomonadota bacterium (assembly GCA_023430315.1). Taxonomy (GTDB): domain Bacteria; phylum Pseudomonadota; class Alphaproteobacteria; order Rhizobiales; family Hyphomicrobiaceae. Next base: position 4,364 of record JAEZAW010000335.1, read on the forward strand.
AGCGCTCAGACGAGCACCTTGCCTTCCTTGCCGATGGCCTTGTCGATATCCTCGGCCGAGACGTCCTCCCCGAGCAGCATCTGATTGTGCGCCTTGCCCGAGGGGATCATCGGGAAGCAGTTGGCAAGCGCGGCAACACGACAGTCGAAGATGACCGGCTTGTCCTTCACGGCGATCATGGCCTTGATGGCATCAT
>JAEZAW010000363.1 GCA_023430315.1 Pseudomonadota bacterium
CTGCCGATCAGCGCGCTGGCAAAGCGCGCGGCTAAGCTCGGCTTTCCGGCCATCGCGCTCACCGACACGAACAATCTCTTCGGGGCGCTGGAATTCTCCGACAAGCTCGCCGGCTCCGGCATCCAGCCGATCGTCGGCATCAGCCTCGCCGTCGACTTCGAGGAGGCGAACAAATCCGGCCCCGGTATCGCAGGGCTGCCCGCGCTGCCGCCGCCTCATCGCGACGGACTGCTTGCCCTCCTCGCCATGAGCGAGACCGGCTATGGCAATCTCATGAAGATCGCGAGCCGCGCCTACATGGGCACGAGCGACGGCGAATCTCCGCACGCCAAGCTCAGCCATATCGCGGCGCACGCCGAGGGGCTCATCGCGCTCACGGGCGGACCTGACGGGCCTATCGACAAGGCGCTCGCGGACAATCACGGCGCAGTCGCAACCTCGCGCGTGCAGATGCTCAAGAACATCTTCGGCGACCGCCTTTACATCGAGCTCCAGCGTCACGGCACACCGCAGGAGAAGGCGGTCGAGCCGCAGCTCATCGACATCGCCTATGCCGAGGACCTGCCGCTCGTCGCAACCAACGAATGCTACTTCGCCGAGCGCGATGACTTCGAGGCGCATGACGCGCTGCTCTGCATTGCCGAAGGCCGCTACCTCAACGAGGACGATCGCCGCCGCCTGACACCCGAGCACTATTTCAAAAGTACCGAGGAGATGGTGAAGGTCTTCGCCGATCTCCCCGAGGCGCTTGCCAGCACGGTCGAGATCGCGCGCCGCTGCGCCTATCGTCCGCTCGGACGCAAACCCATCCTGCCGAACTTCGTACAGACGAGCGCCGACGCGAGTCCCGAGGAGCGGGCTGCTGCCGAAGATGCGGAGTTCGCGCGCCAGGCCGAGGAAGGTCTTGCCAAGCGGCTCGCCGTGACGCCGCTCGCGCCCGGCTTCACCAAGGAGGACTACGCGAAACGGCTCGCCTACGAGATCGGCATCATCAAGGGCATGAAGTTCCCCGGCTACTTCCTCATCGTCGCGGACTTCATCAAGTGGGCCAAGGCGAACGGTATTCCCGTGGGGCCGGGCCGCGGCTCGGGTGCCGGCTCGCTCGTTGCCTGGGCGCTCACGATCACAGACCTCGATCCACTCCGCTTCGGCCTGCTCTTCGAGCGCTTTCTCAATCCCGAACGCGTCTCGATGCCGGACTTCGACGTCGATTTCTGCCAGGACCGGCGCGACGAGGTCATTCGCTACGTACAGGACAAGTACGGCCACGATCGCGTCGCGCAGATCATCACGCACGGAAAGCTGCAGGCCCGCGCCGTGCTGCGCGACGTCGGCCGCGTGCTGCAGATGCCGTACGGGCAGGTCGATCGCCTCTGCAAGCTCGTGCCCAACAATCCGGCGAACCCGGTCTCGCTCCCCGATGCCATTGCCGGCGAACCCAAGTTGCAGGAGGAGCGCGACAGCGAGCCCGTTGTCGCGCGCCTGCTCGAGATCGCGCAGAAGCTCGAAGGCCTTTACCGCCACGCTTCGACGCACGCCGCCGGCATGGTGATCGGCGACCGCCCGCTCGACGAGCTGGTGCCTGTCTATCGCGATCCGCGCTCGAACATGCCGGTCACGCAGTTCAACTGGAAGCTCGTCGAGGCGGCAGGTCTCGTGAAGTTCGACTTCCTTGGTTTGAAGACGCTCACCGTCCTGCAGAAGGCGCTGGAGCTCATCGAGCGCGGCCACGGCATCAAGATCGACCTCGCCGCACTGCCGGTCGACGACGTGAAGAGCTACGAGCTGCTGGCAAGGGCCGATACGGCCGGCGTGTTCCAGCTCGAAAGCACGGGCATGCGCGAGAGCTTGAAGCGCCTGAAGCCCGACCGCCTCGAAGACATCATCGCCATGGTGGCGCTCTATCGCCCCGGCCCCATGGACAACATCCCGACGTACATCAACCGCAAGCACGGCGACGAGCCGCTCGACTATCTACACCCGATGCTCGAAGGCATCCTCAAGGAGACCTACGGCGTCATCATCTACCAGGAGCAGGTCATCCAGATCGCGCAGGTCATGGGCGGTTACTCGCTCGGACAGGCCGATCTCTTGCGGCGCGCCATGGGCAAGAAGGACAAGGCCGAGATGGCGCGGCAGCAGGCGCGCTTCGTCGAGGGCGCGAAGTCCAAGGGCGTGAAGGAGAAGGATGCCGCGTACATCTTCGAGCTGGTCGATAAGTTTGCGGGCTACGGCTTCAACAAGAGCCACGCGGCGGCCTACGCACTCGTCAGCTATCACACGGCCTATCTCAAGGCGAACTTCCGCGAGGAGTTCCTCGCCGCGTCCATGACGCTCGACATGGCCAACACCGACAAGCTTGCCATGTTCGTCGGCGAGGCGCGCAAGGCCGGCATCGGCGTGCTCCCGCCTTGCGTGAATTCGTCGGATGTGGAATTCACGGTGGAGTTCGAGAAGCCGCCTGGAATCCCCTCCCCACAAGGGGGAGGGGCATTGCCGTCTAACGCAGATGGCCCCCGCGGCGCGATCCGTTACGCGCTTGCTGGCCTCAAGAACATTGGCCGCGGCGCTGTCGAGACGATCGTCGAGAGCAGAAGGACAAGAGGGCCGTACACCTCGCTCGCCGACTTCGCAGCGCGCATAAATCCGAAGGCTCTCAATAAGCGAGCACTCGAGACACTCGCCGCAGGTGGCGCCTTCGATATTTTCGAGCGCAACAGGGCACTCGTGCATTCAAACGTTGAGCAAGTGCTGCGTGAGGCGGGAAGTAGAGCGGACGACGAGCAGTTCGGGCAGGGCAGCCTGCTTGGCGGTATGCAGGGCGGAGCGGCTCCCGTCGTTCTCAACTTCAAATCAGCAAAATCCTGGACGCCCATCGAGCGCCTGCAGAACGAGTTCGGCGCCGTCGGCTTCTATCTCTCGGGCCATCCGCTCGATGCCTACGGGCGCGTGCTCGGCAAGCTCGGCGTGAAGCGCTTCACGGATTTCGAGCATAATGTCGGCCTCTCGGCAGGCCGTCTCGCTGGCATCGTCATTTCCGCGCGCGAGCGCCGTTCGGCGAAGGGCAACAAGTTCGCCTTCGCCATGTTCTCGGATGCGAGCGGCCAGTTCGAGGCCGTAATCTTCTCCGACACGCTCGCACGATGCCGCGAGATTCTTGTCGCCGGCACGGCCGTCCTCATGTCCGTCGAAGCCGAGCGCGATGGCGAGACAGTCAAGCTGCGCGTGCAAAACCTCGAGCCGCTAGAGTCTGCCGCCGCCAATGTCCAGCAGTCGCTGAAGATCGTACTCGACCGGCGCACGGTGCAGGGGAGCGCCATGGCTGAGCTACGCGCGCTGCTCGCGAAAGCCCCGCCAACTAATGGCAAGGGCGGTGAGATACGCCTCGCCATGGAAGTCGAGAGCGTGCCCGGCCGGCGCGGTGCGCCGCGCGAGATAGAGTTCAAGTTACCCGGCCGCTACGACATCGGCCCGCGCCAGCAGGGCGAGCTGCTGACGGTTCCCGGCGTCCTCGATGTGATGGAAGTTTAAGCGTCGCGGGTGCTCGACGCGCTTCGCGAGTGGGGCTTGGCATCATTGTCGCGCGCCTCCGGCGCGACCCACACCCCAACCGGGAGGACACCCTCCCGGGCCCTCCCGCTTTTTAAGTTTGTACGCCGCAACGCGCTCCATGTCCCAAAAGGACGGGGGCTCCGGGGGTGTCCCCCGGTCGGGTCGTAGGGCGGAAGCCCTACTCGCGTCGAAGACGCGACACCCGTCTCCCGATGCTTCACTTCTGCGGGCGATTCTTTGCCCATTCGGTGTACTTCTTCGCCTTCTCGTGCGTCTCTGCGTAGTACTTGTCGTATTCCGCTCCGATCATGACCTTAATAGCAAGGCCGGCATCCTCCAGCCGCTTGATGTGGTCCGGATCCTTCATGGCCTGGGCGAAGACGTCTTGCAGCTTCTTGACGAGGGCCGGGTCCATACCCTTGGGCCCGCCGATACCACGCGTCGAGCTCGATATCACATTTGGCATTCCGAGCTCCTTGGTCGTCGGTACATCCGGAAGGAATTTGGACCGCTCGGTATCCGTGACAGCGAGGGCGCGAACCTGGCCGCTCTTCACCTGCGGGACGATCGAGCCGACATTGTCGAACGACACGTCGATATTGCCGCCAAGTGTCTCCTTCATCTGCGCCGCGCCGCCGAGAAGATGGACGAGGCGGAAGTTCACGCCGGGGTTGGCTTCCTCGACCATGAGGATGGCGAGATGATCATCGGAGAGAATGCCGGTGGTTGCGGCCCTTACCGTGCCCGGCTTGGACTTGGCCGCATCGAGCACATCCTTGAGTGTCTTGAACGGGCTGTTGGCTGCAACCCAGATGACCCCCGGATCGAGCACCTGGTTGGCAATCGGCGTGAAGCTTCCCTCGTTGAAGATCGCCTGGCGCTCGGGATCGAGGATCGTCGTATTGGTCGCCGGCAGATTGAGGAAGCCGATAGTGTAGCCGTCGGGCTTGGCACGCGCGAGCTCGGTCCAACCCACCTGGCCGCCGGCACCACCGCGATTCACGACCACAATCGGTTGGCCGATGATCTTTTCAGCAATGCCGGCAACGACGCGCGCGCCGATATCCGTCGAACCGCCGGCCGGGAATGCGACGATCAAGTTGATCGGCCTCGTCGGATATTGCTGGGCAAAAGCCGGAGCCGAGACGAGCGCCACCGCCGTCACGGCCATTGCCAGTCTGAGCAGTCTCATGGGTGGTCCTCCGGTTCAATACGCCAACTGAATGGCTCGGGATTAATCGGCATTGGGATCCCTGATCTCCTTAGGCGCGAATTGCATGGCCGCAAAGACAAGGATCACAACTGCAAGCGCCAGCAGGGAGGCCGAGAGCGGCCGCGTGATGAAAATCGAGAAGTCGCCGGCAGACATCTCGAGAGAAGTGCGCATGGATTTCTCGATCTGCGGTCCGAGAATGAGACCGAGCACGAGCGGCGCGAGCGGGAAGTTGAGCTTGCGCAGGATGTAGCCGATGACACCGCAGGCGAGCATTACCCAAAGATCGAAGATGCTCTGATTGATGCTGTAGGCGCCGATGATGCAGAACAGCAGCGTGCCGGCGCAGATGTACTGATAGGGGATCTCGAGGATCTTTGCCCAGAGCCCGACGAGCGGCAGATTGAGGATAAGCAGCAGCACATTGCCAATGAAGAAGCTCGCGATCACCGCCCATACGAGATCAGGCCGTTCCTGGAAGAGCAGCGGCCCCGGCGTCAGACCGTTGATGATGAAGGCCCCCATGAGAACGGCGATCGTCGGCGAGCTTGGAATCCCGAGCGTCAGCCGCGGCACCATGGCGCCATTGGCATAGCTGTTGTTCGCGGTCTCGGGCCCGGCCACACCTTCGATGACACCGGTGCCGAACTGCTCGGGATGCTTCGAGAGGCGCTTCTCGACGATGTACGACATGAATGTCGGAATGATTGCGCCGACGCCCGGTATGAGGCCGAGGAAGAAACCGAGCCCCGTGCCGCGCCAGATCGCCCCCATGGAGCGCCACCATTCGTCGCGCGAGGGAATGAGGCCGCTGAGGCTCGTCTTGATGACCTCACGATAGGGCTTTTCCGCCGTGGCGAGGATCTCGCCGACGCCGAACAGCCCCATGACGACCGGAATGAAGCCGAAGCCGTCGAAGAGCTCCGGGATGCCGAAAGTGAAGCGCGGGGCGCCGCGCACCGGGTCGAGGCCGATGAGCGAGATGAGCAGACCGGTGACGGTCATGAGCACGCCGGCAATGAGCGAGGTGCCGGCAAGGCTCGTCACGAGAACAAGCCCGACAATCATGAGCGCGAAGAACTCCGGCGGCCCGAAGCTCAACGCCAGCCGCGAGAGCGGCGTCGCAACAATCACCAGGAGCACGGTCGCGACCAGACCGCCGATGAACGACCCGATGGCGGCGATGCCGAGCGCGGCGCCAGCGCGACCCTTCTTCGCCATGGCATGGCCGTCGAGGCAGGTTATGACGGACGCCGCCTCGCCGGGCACGTTGATGAGCACCGACGTGATCGTGCCGCCATACATCGCGCCATAGTAGATGGCCGAGAGCATAATGATGGCGCCGGTTGCATCGAGCTGGAAGGTGATCGGGATGAGGATCGCTGTACCGGCCGCGGGACCGATGCCCGGCAGCACGCCGATGAGCGTGCCGAGGAAGCAGCCGATGAATGCGAACATCAGGTTCGTCGGCGTCATCGCCGCCGCGAACCCCGCCATGAGGTACTGCAAGGTGTCAAACATCGGCGCAGCTCCCGCGCCCGGATGCGGAGAGATGCAGCATCACAGCCCGAACTCCCCGATGGGCAGCGGAACTTTCAGCCAATAGTAGAAGCTGTGAAACACGCCGAAGCTGAGAAAGAGCGCCACTAGCGCGATCGCGAGGTAATTGCGTACGCCGAGTACCAAGAGCATGAGCGCAATGAAGATGAGCGCGGTCAGCCGGTAGCCGAGTGGATCGAGCGCCGTGAACGCAGCGGCAAGCAACACGACAATGCCGATCATGCGAAACATCGCGCCGCCGTCCGGCATGAACGCTTCGGCGGCGGGATCCGGCGCGCCGGTCGGAGCCTCGGGCTCTCGAACGAGTTGCACGATCATCGCCACGGCAAGCACCGCACCGAGCAGAGCAAGGATCAGCGGAAAGAAGCCGGGTCCAGGGCCCAGCGCATCCAACAGCGGTAGCTTGGATGACAAATAGATCGTGCCGGCAAACAGGACCAGGAAAGCCCCTGCCGTGACAAACCACCCACGCCTCAAGATCGCGCCTCCCTTGACGCCACTTTTTTTATGCGTCGAGGCTAGCACAGGAATTCGCGTGCGCAATGCCTTACATTGGTTGCGCGCGCATTGCACCGCACCATTCGGAACTGACGGCCGACACTGACCATTCAATTTCTTAGATCTGCGATATCCGCCAAGCGTACGCCGCAATGGCAGGCAATGTCGGGGCCTGCGCAGGGCCTATGGAGATGGTGAACAACCGGAACAGAAATGCCAATGAGCCTCAATGAACGCCTCGAGATACTGAAGCGCGATCCCGCGTTGGCAAGCCTTTCGCGCTCGCTCGCGGTCTACTACGGCGATGCCGCGCGCGAGGCAGCCATGGACGCGCTCTATGCCCGCTTCGTGCGCGCCGGGGATCTCGCATTCGACATCGGCTCGCATGTCGGCGACCGCATCGGGGCCTTCCGCAGGTGTGGCGCGCGCGTCGTCGCCCTTGAGCCGCAGCCGCTCTGCGCGCACGCGGTACGTACGATCTATGCCGGAGATACCGGAGTCACGCTCATCGAGAGCGCGTGCGGGCCAACCGCGGGGCGTCTCAGCCTGCATGTGAACTCGGCAAACCCGACCGTCACGACCGCATCGCCGGATTTCGTGAAGGCTGCCGATGGCGCCGGCGGCTGGGAAGGACAGGTTTGGGATCGCGAGATCGAGGTGCCAGTTACCACGCTCGACGCCTTGATTGCCGAGCATGGGCACCCAGCCTTCATCAAGATCGATGTCGAGGGTTTCGAGGCCGACGTCCTTGCCGGGCTGAGCCACGCCGTGCCTGCGCTCTCCTTCGAGTTCACGACCATTCAGCGCGATGTCGCGTATGCCTGCCTCGACCGCATTGCCGCGCTCGGCAGCTACGGCTTCGACCTCGCGCTCGGCGAGAGCGCGCAGCTCGCGTTCGGTCGCTGGGTCACCGCTGAGGATATGCGCGCGCACATCGCCGCGCTGGAGCACCACGCCAACTCGGGGGATGTGTACGCGGTGATGACCTAAGAGAACATTCGAAGGCACTGGGATGTGTCTTCGGCCAGACTCTCAACCAATTTGGCTGCAGTCGTGTCTTTTGCCAG
>JAEZAW010000369.1 GCA_023430315.1 Pseudomonadota bacterium
AGGATGCGCGTCGGCGGGAAGGCAATCTGGCGCGGGCGCGGCGGCACGGTGCGCAGCAGCCAGTAGATCACCGGCAGCGCGGCGAGCGCCGTCAGCAGCCACGGGCTCAGAAAGGCCAGAGCGCCAATGCTCATGCGTGCCCTCCGGTTGCGGCCGCGCCGGGCGGCGCGCTCATGAGGTAGCTGCCGGCTTGACCACCCAGTCGCAGGATCAGGCTCAGCAGAAGCTCGTGCGGTGGGCGGTCCGTGTGATGGACGAGCAGCGACCAGCCGAGACGGCGCGCGATCTCGGCGAGCCCGTCCCTGTGCGCATTGAGGCGCTTGATGTAGTCGCCCCGCATAGTCTCGACGCGATCGACGATCCAGCGCTCGCCAGCAACCTCCGTGCCGAGGAATTCCGCGCGCCCTTCATAGGGCAGCGTCTCCTCTGCCGGATCCATCACCTGCACGAGATGGCCGCCGACGCCGGCGCCGGCCATTTCCTCGAGCCGGGGCCCGAGCTGATCGAGCGGATCGAGGAAGTCGCTGATCAGGATCGCACCGGAGAAGCGCGGCAGGCGGATCTTGGGCGGCAGGCTCGTCGTGAGCAGCGGCGAGTTGATGTTCGTGAGAATGGTCTCGGCGATCAGGGTTGCCGCTTTGCGGCTCGCGGTCGGCCGACCAAGGCCGAGCAGGGCCACGCGCTCGCCGCCGCGCACGAGCAGCTCGGCAGCCGCCAGCATGAGCACCACCGCGCGATCGCGCTTCGTAACGGGCGCGAGGTCACTGCGGAAATTCATCGACGGCGAAAGATCCGGCCAGAGCCACACGGTGTGCGCCGCTTCCCACTCGCGCTCGCGCACGTACAACTGATCGGAGCTCGCCGAGCGCCGCCAGTCGATGAGTGTCGCCGCATCGGCGCCCTCGAACTGACGGAACTGCCAGAAGGTTTCGCCGGGGCCAGCGCGACGGCGGCCATGAATGCCATGGGCGACGGTGCTCGCGATCCGGCTCGCCTCGATGACGAGATCGGGCAGGCGATCGGCAAGGCCGTGCGCCTCGAGCTCGAGCCGGCCGATCTCGTACTGGGCAGGGCTCATGCGAAGCTCCGTCCAGCCAATGTCCGGCCGGCCAGTCTTGATCGGGGTCGCATGGTGCGTGCGGTCTCCGCCACCTGCTGGCTCCACGGGAATGCGCGAGAAGCGCCTATGGTTCGCCTCACGCGATGTTGGCGGCCAGCCGGCCGATGACGGCGCCGATCTGGCGGCCCTCGGCGCGGGCCGCGAAGTTGAGCGCCATGCGATGCTTGAGAACGGGCTCGGCGAGGGCGACGACGTCATCCACCGAAGGGGCGAGCCGACCGTCCACGAGCGCCTTGGCGCGTACGGCAAGCATGAGCGCCTGGCTTGCGCGCGGGCCAGGACCCCAGGCGACGAACTTGTCGGTCTCGGCGTCCGCGCCCGTTCCGGGACGCGCCGTGCGCACGAGCGTCAGGATCGCATCCACAACCTTGTCGGGGACGGGGATCTGGCGCACGAGGCGCTGGATGCTCATCAGCTCGGTGCCGGACAGGATCGGCTCGAGGCGGCGCTCGTCTGTTCCAGTCGTCGAGAACAGCATCCGCCGTTCGGCAGCGGTATCGGGATAATCGACGTCGACCTGCAGCAGGAAGCGATCGAGCTGTGCTTCGGGAAGCGGATAGGTGCCTTCCTGTTCGAGCGGGTTCTGCGTCGCGAGCACGTGGAACGGCGCGGGCACGGCATGGCGCTGGCCGGCGACCGTGACGTGATGCTCCTGCATGGCCTGCAGCAGCGCCGATTGCGTTTTGGGCGAGGCGCGGTTGATCTCGTCCGCCATCAGGAGCTGCGTGAACACGGGACCGCGGATGAATCGGAAGCTGCGCCGTCCGCCTTGTGCGTCCTCGAGCACTTCGGCGCCGATGATGTCCGACGGCATGAGGTCTGGCGTGAACTGGATGCGCTTGGCATCGAGGCCGAGCACGCGCCCGAGCGTCTCGACGAGCAATGTCTTCGCGAGGCCTGGCACACCGATGAGCAGTGCGTGCCCGCCCGAAAGTAGCGTCACGAGCGTCTGCTCGATGACCTTGTCCTGGCCAAAGATGACCGAGGCCGTGGCCTCATGAACGCGGCGTACCCGCTCACCAGCGGCCTCGACGCGCGCGACGATGTTGTCCTGGGTGTCGATTACTGTTGTCATGGCGCGATTATACTGCCTTTTTCTGGGGTTGCGAAAACTTGAGGCAGCGAAGGTGTTCAGAATATGGAGCGCGGTGCCGGTCAAATAAGCAGCCGAGCCAAAATGGTACGCTCGACGCCGATTTCGAGGCCGCCGCGGCAAGGATCGCGGAACCGGCCGATTGCCGGTTTGTTGAGACCATATCGTGCCAAATGCGAGCTGCGCTGCGCAAGCAAGGTCGCCTCATGAGTCCACACGATAAGCAAGGCAGCCGACTGGAAACAAGGCAGGTTGACGCAGGGCAGGTCGGCCAGGCAGTCGCAGGGACGGCACCGCTCGCGGGCCTCGAAGCCATGCTGCGCGATCAGGATAAGGATCGCCTGCCGCCAGTCGAGAGCTGGAATCCGCCCTATTGCGGGGATATCGGCATGGCGATCGCCGCCGACGGCACCTGGTTCTATCAAGGCAGCCCGATCGGCCGAAAGCCATTGGTGCGGCTCTTCTCCCGCGTCCTGAGGCGCGATCTGGACGGCCGTCACTTTCTCGTGACCCCCGTCGAGAAGGTCGACGTGACAGTCGCTGATGCACCCTTTCTGGCCGTCGAGATGGAGGTTTCGGGCGAAGGGCGTGGCCAGGAGCTGATCTTCCGCACGAACGTCGATGATGCGGTCCGCTGCGGGACGGAACACCCGCTGCGGTTCGCACCCGAGGAGGGCACAGGGGGGCTCAAGCCGTATCTGCTCGTGCGCGGGCGGCTCGAAGCGCTAGTGACGCGGGCCCTCTACTACGATCTTGTGGAAATGGCCGTCGAGGACGAGGCGGGCCGACTTGGTGTGTGGAGCGGCGGCGCATTCTTCGCGATGACCTGAGGGCTTCTGCCCGCAAGCTTGGCAAGCACTTCCGACAAACAGGCACGGAGCCTCTTCCCAGCGGGGCGCTCGCCGGGAATAAATTGCAACGCGCCGAGCCGTCGGCCGCCAGCAGAGAAGGAGTGCGCGCGTGAGCACGAATTTGTCGATCAACCCCGATCGCCTCTGGCAGAGCCTCATGGCATCCGCCGAGATCGGTCGCACGCCCGCCGGCGGTATTCGCCGCCTCACGCTCAGCGACGAGGACAAGGCCGTGCGCGACATGTTCGCGGCCTGGGTGAAAGCCGAGGGCTACGGGCTCACGATCGATCGGCTCGGCAGCATGTTCGTGCGGCGCGAGGGCACGGATCCATCGCTCGCGCCGGTGCTGATCGGCAGCCATCTCGACACGCAGGCCAAGGGCGGACGCTTCGACGGCATTCTCGGCGTGATGTCGGGCCTCGAAGTGCTGCGCACGCTCGACGAGCGCGGCATCAAGACCAAGCGCCCGATCGAGGTCGTGAACTGGACGAACGAGGAAGGTGCGCGCTTTCCGCCGCCGATGCTGGCCTCGCTCGTGTTTTCCGATCCCAACCTGCTCGCGTGGGTCGAAGATCGCCGCGACAAGGAAGGCCTGCGCTTCGTCGACGAACTCGCGCGTATCGGCTATCGCGGCGAGGTGCCGGTCGGTGGACGCGCAATCGACAGCTATTTCGAGCTGCACATCGAGCAGGGGCCGAAACTCGATGCCGTGGGCCTGCCGCTCGGCATCGTGACGGGCGGCTTCGCGATGCAAGGCATGCGCATCAGTGTACGCGGCGAGACTTCGCATGTCGGGCCGACGCCGATGATGCTTCGGCGCAATGCGCTCGTTGGCGCGTCGTACGTGGCCGTTGCCGTCGATGATATCGGCTGGCGGTATGCGCCCGAAGATGGAAAGACGAGCGTTGCGCGCCTCGATCTGAGGCCGAACCTGCCCGGCATTCTCTCCGACGAGGCGGATCTATGGATCGACTTCCGCCATCCGAAGAAGGAGCGCCTTCCCGATATGGTGGCGGACGTCGAGGCCGCTGTCGTCGAGTCGGCGCGCCGCTCGCACACGAACATCGAAATTGCCGAGCGCTGGGGCTTCGGCGGGCTCACGTTCGATGCGGGACTGATTGCGCTCATCCGCGAGACTGCGGCGCGCCTCGGCGTTCCGACCATGGATATCGAGCCCCAGGCCGGACACGACTCTTACAACATGACGAAGGTCTGCCCGTCGGCGATGATCTTCACGCCGTGCAAGGGCGGTATTAGCCACAATGAAGCAGAGGACATCGACCTCGCGGCGACCGTGCCGGGCGTCAATGTCCTCCTGCACGCCGTGCTGGCGCGGGCGATGTGACGGTCAAACCTTGATCCACGTCTCCGAGAAGGCGAGCATCGCGGTGGAGATCGTCTGACCGGCAACCTGTCGCGGGATGGGCTTGCCGGGAAGCCGCTTGCCGTTGACGGTAATCGACGCCTCGCTGCAGCCGACGAACAGGCTCGGCATCCAGTGGCGGCCCGTGGCCGATTTGTCGGGCGGCAACGCGAAGCAGAAAGGCTTGCCGAGGCCGCTCCACGCAAGCTCGACATTGAGACCGCCTGCCTTGAGCGTCTCCTTGTAGGCAGAGCCCGGATCGCCCGAGGCGACGACACTATCCAGCTTCTGGTACTTCAAGCCGGCGAGACCGGGCAGGCCTTTGTAAGTGCCGAAATTCGAGACGAAGTCCGAGACGAGGTAGCGCGCCAAGGCCTCGTTGTCGTGCAGCAGGTAGTTCGCGCGCTCGGCCGGCGGGTTCGCCTCCTGCGGCGACTGCATGAGGACGAGGGCATGGCCGCGGCCGTGCGGCGAGAGCACGACGCGAAAGAAGCTCGCGAGGCTCACGAAGGGGCCGTCCGGGCTCTCCTTGAGCGAGATGCCGGGGTTCTCGCCGGACCACTCGACGGTGCCGGCAAATGTGGTGGGCTCGGGCATGGTTCCTCCTGTCCGATAGTGACGGATTGAATGTTCTTCATGGATGGTGCCGCATCTTAGGCGAGGGCAGGGCGGGCGGCCATCCCGCGATGTGTGCGCTGCGGAATGCATACAACCCGGACGCAAAGCAGCCCGGCGGTTTCATCGGACTACTGGTCATCTGCCGCAAAGCATTGCTAGGAATGTCGTGACAGCGGGCACGAAGCCCGCGACATACGGGGCAGGAAACACCATGGAGCAGTATGACTATATCGTCGTCGGCGCAGGGTCAGCCGGCGGTGCACTGGCGGCGCGTCTCAGCGAGAACCCGAAGAACAGCGTCCTGCTCGTCGAAGCTGGCGCAGCAAGCCACATGTACTCCTGGCTGCCGGTCAGCTTTGGTCTCCTGATCCACAACCCCGCGGCCAACTGGCTCTATGAGTCCGAGCCCGAGGCGTGCACGGGAAACCGGGCGATCCCGGTGCCGCGCGGCAAGCTGCTCGGCGGATCGAGTTCGATCAACGGTCTGGTTTGGGTGCGTGGCCAGCCGCTCGACTACAATACCTGGGCGCAGATGGGAGCGCGGGGTTGGGCGTGGAACGACGTCGCGCCGGTCTTCACGAAGATCGAGAACTACGAGGGCGGCCCGGACAACGGGCGCGGCACCGATGGACCGCTGAAGGTATCGGTCGTGCCCGATCAGAACCCGCTCTACGACGCACTCTTCAAGGCCGGCGAGCAGGCCGGCTTCAAGATCAATCCCGACTACAACAGTGAGGACCAGGAAGGCATCTGCAAGACGCAGACGAGCATCCATAAAGGTGTGCGCATGAGCGTCGCGCGCGCCTATCTCAAGCCCGCGATGAAGCGGCCGAACCTTCGCGTGGTCACGGACGCGCCGACGCGCC
>JAEZAW010000385.1 GCA_023430315.1 Pseudomonadota bacterium
AGGGACACCCTCCCGGACCCACCCGCTTTTATGACGAAGAGCTTCGCCGCGAGCGCTCTAGTCACAAGAGACGGGGGCTCCGGGGGTGTCCCCCGGGCGGAGCGCGAGGCGAGTGCCCCCGCGACCCGTCCTCACGGCGCCGGCAGGATCTTCCCGGGATTGAGGATGTTCTCGGGATCGAGCGCCTGCTTGATGGCGCGCATGGCGGCCAGCGCCGGCCCGTGCTCGGCCTTGAGGTATTTCATCTTGCCCTGACCGACGCCGTGCTCACCGGTGCAGGTGCCGTCCATGGCGATGGCGCGCTTGGCCATGCGCTCGATGAGCACCTCGGCGGCGGCGATCTCCTTGGGATTATTCATGTCGACCATGGGCATGGTGTGGAAGTTGCCGTCGCCGACGTGTCCGACGATCGGCGCGCTGAGACCAGAGGCGCGAATGTCCTCCATGGTCTCGGCGACGCACTCCGCGAGACGCGAGATCGGCACGCAGATGTCGGTCGCGATGGCTTCACGGCCAGGGTGGGCGGTCTTCACGGACCAGTAGCTTTCATGGCGCGCCTTCCAGAGGCGGCGGCGATCCTCTTCCTTCTCCGCCCAGTCGAAGCCGATGGCGCCTTCGCCGCGCGCGATCTCCTCGAAGATGCGCACCTGATCGCGCGTGCCTGCCTCGGTGCCGTGGAACTCGAGAAAGAGCATGGGCTTTATGGGCAGGTTCAGCTTGGCCTGCTCGTTGAGAATGCGCACGTTCGCTTCGTCGATGAACTCCATGCGGGCGAGGCCGAGCCCGAGCTGAATGGCCATGATGACGGAGTTGCAGGCGCCTTCGACGCTCTCGAAGGGGCAGACGGCGGAGAGAATGCTCTCGGGGATGCCGTACAGCTTGACGGTGATCTCGGTCATGATGCCGAGCGTGCCTTCCGAGCCGACGAGCAGTTTTGTCAGGTCATAACCAGACGATGATTTGCGCGCGCGACGGGCCGTGCGGATGAGCGTGCCGTCGGCCATTACGGCGGTGACGTTCAGCACGTTCTCACGCATGGTGCCGTAGCGCACAGCGGTGGTGCCCGAGGCGCGCGTTGCGCTCATGCCGCCGATGGTCGCTTCCTCGGCGCCGGGATCGACCGGAAAGAAGAGCCCCATGTCGCGCAGGTGATCGTTGAGCTGCTTGCGCGAGACCCCCGCCTCGACGGTCGCATCGAGATCGCGATCGTTGATCGTGAGAATGCGGTTCATGCGCGAGAGGTCGAGCGAGATGCCGCCTTTCGGCGCATTGAGATGCCCTTCGAGGGACGTGCCGGCGCCGAACGGAATGATCGGCACGCGATGCGTCCCACAAATGCGGACGACCTCCTGCACTTCCTCCGTATTGTCCGGCCAGACAACGGCGTCGGGCGGCTGGTTCGGCAGCCACGTGAGCGTGTGGCCGTGCTGGCGCCGTACGGCCTCGCCCGCCTGAAAGCGCTCGCCGAAGCGCTGGCGGAGAATGCCGAGCGCGGTCGTGATATCGGTGGCGCCGGACAACAGGGTATCGGACATCGACGGTGCTTCCTCGCTTGTGACGGGCGCTTAGCGCGCTTTATCGTTTGCCGTCACGGTATAGTCCGCGCTCGCCGCGATGTCACTTGGCTGTCACTGTGTGGCGAGGGCCTTGGCCGCCTCGGGCGCAAAGTAGGTCAGGATGCCGTCGGCGCCGGCGCGCTTGAAGGCGAGCAGGGCTTCCATCATCACGCGGTCGCCATCGAGCCAGCCATTGAGGGCGGCGGCCTTGAGCATCGCGTACTCGCCGGACACCTGGTAGGCGTAGGTCGGCATCCCGAACGTGTCCTTCACGCGGCGCACGATGTCGAGATAGGGCATGCCCGGCTTGACCATGACCATGTCGGCGCCCTCGGCGATGTCGAGGCCGACCTCACGGAGTGCTTCGTCCGAGTTGGCCGGGTCCATCTGGTACGTGCGCTTGTCGCCGATCAGCGTCGCGTTGGTACCGATGGCATCGCGGAACGGCCCATAGAAGCCCGAGGCGTACTTCGCGGCGTACGAGAGAATCTGCACCTCATCGTGGCCCGCGGCATCGAGCGCGGTGCGGATGGCGCCGATGCGCCCGTCCATCATGTCCGAGGGCGCGACGCAATCGACACCGGCATCGGCGAGCGCGAGGGCCTGCCGGCAGAGGATGCCGACCGTCTCGTCGTTGAGGATCACGCCCCGGTCGTCGAGCACGCCGTCGTGGCCATGGCTCGTGTAGGGATCGAGAGCGACATCCGTGATCACGCCGACCTCGGGTACGGCCTCCTTGATGGCGCGGACAGCCCGGCACATGAGGTTGTTCGCCCTCTCAGCCTCGCTGCCCCTTGGATCGCGCAGGGGCCGATCGACATAGGGAAAGGGCGCCACGGCGGGGATGCCGAGCTTGGCCGCCTGCTCGGCCGCGCGCTGCGCCTCGGCGATGTTCAGGCGGTCCACACCCGGCATATGCGCGACAGGCGTCCGCGCCTCCGGAGTGTCCATGAGAAAGATCGGCCAGATGAGATCGGCCGTGGTCAGCACATTCTCGGCAACCAGCCGGCGCGACCAGGCGCTCTTGCGATTGCGGCGCATTCGGACAGCGGGATAGGCCCCCGGCATGGCTGGCGCCGGCGAGGTGCCGGTTATGGCAGGGCGCGGCGCCTCGGCGCGCTCCAGCTTCAACGGCTTCATGGGCTTGGCTCCCGAATGGTTGTAGGGCCTCGGCGTGGCCTGACTGTGTGTGGCCTACCGGCATCGAACGGCCGAAATCATTCTTATTCTACGCCTGAGCGCCCGGCTGTCCACGGGTCACGCGATCGTGTCGCGGCCCCGCCCCTTGCGCTGCAAAAAAGAGGGGCGTAGAAGACCGGCTTTAATGAACACACAGGCACATGCTTCGGCATTTTACTTCCCCGGGCGCCACCTCCTCACGTGCGAGGGTTTGAGCGCCCAAGAGATTAATTCCCTTCTCGACCTCGCCGACCGGGCCGCCGAAACCAGCAGACAGGTTAACAAGAAGCGCGATGTCCTGCGCGGACGCACGCTCATCAACCTGTTCTTCGAGGTCTCGACGCGCACGCAGGCCTCGTTCGAGCTGGCGGGCAAGCGCCTCGGCGCTGACGTCATGAATATGCACGTCGCGACATCATCGGTGCAGAAGGGCGAATCGCTCATCGATACGGCGATGACGCTCAACGCCATGCGTCCCGACCTCCTGGTCGTGCGCCATCACGCAGCAGGCGCCGTCGAGCTGCTCGCGCAGAAGGTCGATTGCTCCGTCATCAATGCCGGCGACGGCGCCCACGAGCACCCGACGCAGGCGCTCCTCGACGCACTCACAATCCGCCGCGCCAAGGGCCGCATTGCCGGCCTGACGGTCGCCATCTGCGGCGACATTCTCCACTCCCGCGTCGCCCGCTCGAATATCCATGTGCTGAACGCCATGGGCGCGCGCGTGCGCCTCGTCGCGCCCTCGACGCTGCTGCCGCCCGGCATCGACCGCCTCGGCGCCGAGGTCTACACGGATATGTGGAAGGGTCTCGAGGACTGCGACATCGTCATGATGCTGCGCCTCCAGCGCGAGCGCATGGAAGGGAACTACGTCCCCTCCTCGCGCGAGTACTACCACTTCTTCGGTCTCGACCAGGAAAAGCTCGACTGCGCGAAGCCCGATGCCCTCATCATGCATCCGGGTCCGATGAATCGCGGCGTCGAGATCGCATCGCCCATTGCCGATCATTCGCGCAGCGTCATCCGCGACCAAGTCGAGATGGGCGTTGCCATACGCATGGCCGTGCTGGAAGCCCTGGCGCGCCATCTGCCGAATCATTGAGGCGCGCCACAACGCGCCCGGCCCGGACTGCAGATCAATTCGCTACGCGAGGTACGAGCGTGAGGTCGCCATCAGGCAGGGATGCTGCAAAGGCGGGCACTGAAGCCGGCACCAGCACCGTATTCATCAATGCGCGCATCATCGATCCGGCATCGGGCCGCGACGAGCCCGGCGGATTGCTGGTCTCCGATGGTGTGATTGTGGACGTCGGCGGACATCTCCGCCGCAATGCACCGGCCGGCGCCGCCGTCGTAGACTGCAATGGCCACATTCTCTGCCCCGGCCTCATCGACGCCCAGGTCTATACGGGCGATCCAGGGCAGGAGCACCGCGAGACCCTCAAGACCGCGAGCTTCGCCGCGGCTGCCGGCGGCGTGACGACCATCGTGTGCATGCCCGATACCGAGCCGGTCATCGATCAGGTCGCGCTCGTCGACTACGTGCAGCGCCGCGCCCGCGAGCGTGCCGTGGTTCACGTCCACATCATTGCCGCGCTGACGAAGGGCCTGAAAGGCCAGGAGCTGGCCGAGATCGGCCTCTTGCAGCGCGCCGGCGCCGTTGCTTTCTCGAATGGCAAGTCCTCGATCGCCAATACCGGCGTCATGCGCAATGCGCTCAACTACTCGAAGGACTTCGGCGCCCTCATCATGCACCACACCGAGGATCCCTTCCTCACGGAAGGTGGCGCGATGAACTCGGGCGAGGTCTCGACACGACTTGGCCTCAAGGGTGTGAACAAGGCCGCCGAGACCATCGTGCTCGAGCGCGATGTGCGCCTCGTCGGCATTACGGGCGGGCGCTATCACGCCTCGACCATCTCGTGCTCTGAGAGCCTCGCGGTTGTGCGCGGGGCGAAGTCGCGCGGGTTGCCGGTGAGCTGCGGCGTCTCGATCAATCACCTCACCCTCAACGAGAACGACATCGGCTCGTATCGCACGTTCTTCAAAGTGCGCCCGCCGCTGCGCTCGGAGGAAGACCGCGTCGCGATGGTGCGCGCGCTCGCGGCCGGCGACGTCGACGTCATCGTCTCGAGCCATGACCCGCAGGATGCCGACGTGAAGCGGCGCCCGTTCGCGGAAGCAGCCGACGGCGCCATCGGCCTCGAAACCCTGCTCGCAGCAGCGCTACGTCTCTACCATGCCGACGAGATCGGGCTGCTGCCGCTGCTCCGCGCGATGACGATCAACCCGGCAAAGCTGCTCGGCCTTCCCGGTGGTCGTCTTGAAAAAGGTGCGCCGGCCGATCTCCTGTTGTTCGATCTCGGCCAGCCCTGGGTGGTCGATCGCGAGCAGCTCCGCTCGCGCTCGAAGAACTCGCCCTTCGACGAGCAGAAACTGCAGGGCCGCGTGCTCAAGACCATGGTTGCCGGGCGCATGGTCTATCAGTACGGTTCGTGATCGCGCCGCTGCTCTGAGCTACCCTTCACCGACCGGACCCGCCGAGATGTTTTCATCGCTTCTTCTGCCCGCGCTGGCGGCGCTCGTGTTCGGCTATCTGCTAGGCTCCATCCCCTTCGGGCTGATCCTGACGCGCGCGGCCGGCCTCGGCGACGTGCGTGAGATCGGCTCGAAAAGTATCGGCGCGACGAATGTTCTTCGCACCGGCAGCAAGAAACTTGCCGCTCTGACCGTCCTGCTCGATGGCTTCAAAGGAACGGCGGCGGTCCTGCTGACCGCAGTGCTAGCTGCCAAGCTCGGCGGCGGTCAGGGCTCGGCGTCGGAGAATCTGCTGACCGCACTGCTCATGCCGTGGATGGCAGGCCTTGGTGCGGTCCTCGGCCATTTGTACCCGGTCTGGCTCGGCTTCAAGGGCGGCAAGGGCGTCGCCACCTACATCGGGGTGCTCCTCGGCGCGTACTGGCCGGCCGCCCTCGTCTTCTGCCTCACTTGGCTCGTGGTTGCCGTGGCGACGCGGTTCTCGTCACTCGCCTCGCTGATCGGCACATTCGTCGTCTTCATTTATTTCACGGTCGTCGGCGGCCAGCTCGTGGTGCCGATCATCGCCATCATTTCCGCGCTCATTTATTGGAAGCACCGCGAGAACATCCGGCGGCTCCTTGCAGGACAGGAGAGTCGCATCGGTGCCAAAGCCTGACGCGTCAGCGGCTGGACGAGCTGCACCGCTCCCCATCGCCGAACTGGGCCATGCCGAGCGCGTGGCATGCCTGCGCCTCATTCGCACGGAGAACGTCGGTCCCGTCACGTTTCGCGAGCTTGTGAACCACTGTGGCGGCGCCGAGCGCGCGCTGGTGGCGCTCCCCGATCTCACCCGACGCGGCGGACGACGTCAGCCCGTAAAGATCTATCCACGTGACAAAGCCGAAGCCGAGCTCGAAGCGGCGCGCAAAATCGGTGCGCGGCCGCTCTTCACCATCGAACCCGGCTATCCGGCCATGCTCGTGCACGCGGGTGTGCCGCCGCCGCTCATCTATGTGAAGGGCCGCACCGAGTTGTTCGATCTGCCGGGCGTCGCCATCGTCGGCGCGCGCAATGCTTCCGCTGCCGGACGCGCCATGGCCCGCCAGCTCGCCATCGGCCTCGGCGCCGCCGGCATGGTCATCGTCTCGGGCCTCGCACGCGGCATCGACGGCGCAGCGCACGAGGCGTCGCTGGCAACAGGCACGGTCGCTGTGCTCGCCGGTGGCATAGATCACATCTATCCACCGGAGCATGAGAGCCTGCACGCGCGGATTGCGGCAGAGGGCTGCATCGTCAGCGAGCTGCCACCGGGCTTCAAGGCGCGCGGCAATGATTTCCCGCGGCGCAACCGCATCATCTCCGGTCTGGCGCGGGGTGTCGTCATCGTCGAAGCGGCCGTGCGCTCGGGCTCGCTCATCACGGCACGGCGCGCGGCCGATCAGGGCCGCGAGGTATTCGCCGTGCCGGGCCATCCGCTCGATCCGCGGGCCGAGGGCACGAACATGCTCCTCAAGCAGGGAGCGACACTGGTGACCTCAGCGGAGGATGTGCTGGAAACGCTGAGGCCACAAATGGAGCCTCAAACGGGATCGTTGGCGCGAGGCATGGCGGCGGCTGCCTCGACGCTGTTGGAGCCTGATCCGGACGCTGACCTGCAGCCTTCACTGCCAACAGAGGCCGCTCAACTCGTGGTTCTGCAGGCGCTTGGCCCGGCGCCCGTCTCGATCGATGAACTCGCCCGCGCGACCGGCCTCACGATCCGCGCTCTCAGGGCCGTGCTCATCGAGCTGGCGCTGGCCGGACGGATCGAGCATCAGGGAGCGCAGCTCGTGGCCCTCAGGACGACCTCGCCGGGGTCCTGAAGACCGGCTGGGCTGTGCCGCGTTACTTGCGCTGGGCCTGGATAATGGCCTCCCGATAGGCCACGACGAGCACGCTTGCGAGGGTCGCGCAGCCGAGGTTGTCCGCGATTTCCTTGAGTTCCAGCGCCAAGTCGGCGAGATATTCGAGCTGATCACCCCGCGAAAGCGTGTCCAGCGACTCGATTTCATTATCGATCATTTGATCAGCCATTTGATTGGTCACTTGCCTGGGCGCAGCCGCGCGTGATGTGGTGGGCATGACGACGAGAAGCCTCCGCTTCGGAATACGCAGAAAATGGTTGTTCAATAAGAACTATACAATCCCCAGTTGCAGAACAAGTCCTGCTACGTGCAGTTAGGTTGAGTTGTCCACATCGAGCTGCAAATGGCTCAGAAGAACCGGCGCGCTAATTTAATACATTGATAATGCGAATTAAATTAGAACTCCCCACGAACCGCAGCGCCTGGACGGTTTGACACGCCCCGCGTCATCACCCATGTTCTCGCGCAATCACCGACCTGCGGCCGGTCGCATCTGTGGGGACTGCTTCGAGGCCCGCCGGAGCCGCAAAACGGCATTGGAACCCAATGAACATCGTCATTGTCGAGTCGGCCGCCAAGGCCAAGGCGATCAACAAATACCTGGGCTCGGCCTTCAAGGTCATCGCGAGCTACGGCCATATTCGGGACCTCCCGTCCAAGGATGGGTCCGTCGAGCCGGATAAAGACTTCGAGATGCACTGGGACAGCGACGCGCGGAACGCCAAGGTCGTGCGCGAGATCGCGGCCGCAGTCAAAGGTGCCGACAAGCTCATTCTCGCGACCGACCCCGATCGCGAGGGCGAAGCCATCTCCTGGCACATATTGAAGGTGCTGGAAGAGAAGAAGGTGCTCAAGGGCATCCCCGTGGAGCGCGTGACGTTCAACGCGGTAACCAAGCAGTCCGTACTGGACGCAATGAAGTCCCCGCGCGCCATCGACGCGCCGCTGGTCGAGGCTTATCTCGCACGCCGCGCCCTCGATTATCTTGTGGGCTTCACCCTCTCGCCCGTGCTCTGGCGCAAATTGCCGGGTTCACGCTCGGCGGGCCGCGTGCAGTCCGTCGCGCTGCGCCTCGTCTGCGACCGCGAGCGCGAGATCGAGGCGTTCAAGACCGACGAATATTGGACCATCGAGGCCTTGCTCGCGACGGCGAAGGGCGAGGAAGTGCGCGCCCGCCTGTCTGCGATCGCGGGTACGACACTGAAGAAGCTCGACATCAAGGACGGCGTCTCCGCCAACGCGATCAAGGCGGCCATCGAGAACGGCGACTTCGTCATCAAGTCCGTCGACAAGAAGGCGACGCGGCGCAATCCGGCGCCTCCCTTCACGACCTCGACACTGCAGCAGGAGGCCTCGCGCAAGCTCGGCTTCTCGGCGAAGCAGACCATGAACGTCGCCCAGCGCCTCTATGAAGGTGTCGACATCGGCGGCGAGACCGTCGGTCTCATCACCTACATGCGAACGGACGGCGTGCAGATCATCCCGGAGGCTATCGGGCCGATCCGCCGCTCGATCGAGGATACGCTCGGCAAGCGCTACGTTGCGCCGTTCATCCGCGAGTACAAGACCAAGGCGAAGAACGCCCAGGAGGCGCACGAGGCCGTTCGTCCGACGGACGTGAGCCGCCGGCCTGAGCACGTTGCAAAGCACATCGAACGCGACCAGGCACGGCTCTACGAACTCATCTGGAAGCGCGCGGTCGCGAGCCAG
>JAEZAW010000019.1 GCA_023430315.1 Pseudomonadota bacterium
CGTCGCGCGCGACTCGGGCGCCGCGATCGCCGCGCGCCGCACCGGAATCGTCGATCAGGTAGACGCGACGCGTATCGTCATCCGCGCGACGGAGGAGACCGATCCTTCGAAGCCGGGCGTCGACATCTATCGCCTGCGCAAGTTCCAGCGCTCGAACCAGAACAC
Organism: Pseudomonadota bacterium; assembly: GCA_023430315.1. Lineage (GTDB taxonomy): Bacteria > Pseudomonadota > Alphaproteobacteria > Rhizobiales > Hyphomicrobiaceae. Next base: position 166 of record JAEZAW010000019.1, read on the forward strand.
CTGCATCAACCAGCGTCCGCTCGTGACGGTGGGTGACAACGTGCAGGCTGGCGAGATCATCGCGGACGGTCCGTCGACCGACCTCGGCGATCTGGCGCTCGGCAAGAACGTGCTCGTCGCGTTCATGCCGTGGATGGGCTACAACTTCGAGGACTCGATCCTGCTCTCGGAGCGCGTCGTCGCCGACGACGTCTTCACCTCGATCCATATCGAGGAGTTCGAGCTCAGCGCCCGCGACACGAAGCTCGGTCCTGAGGAAATCACGCGTGACATTCCGAACGTGTCGGAAGAAGCGCTGAAGAACCTCGACGAAGCCGGCATCGTCTACATCGGCGCCGAGGTCAATCCGGGCGACATCCTCGTCGGCAAGATCACGCCGAAGGGCGAGAGCCCGATGACGCCGGAAGAGAAGCTGCTCCGCGCCATCTTCGGCGAGAAGGCCTCCGACGTGCGCGACACGTCGCTGCGTCTGCCGCCGGGCGTCTCGGGCACGGTCGTCGAGGTGCGCGTCTTCAATCGCCATGGCGTCGAGAAGGACGAGCGCGCCATGTCGATCGAGCGCGAGGAGATCGAGCGTCTCGCCAAGGACCGCGACGACGAGCTTCAGATCCTCGACCGTAACGTCTACGGCCGCCTCCGCGAATCCCTCATGGGCCGCGAGGTCTCCAAGGGGCCGAAGGGTGCACGCAAAGGTACCGAGATCAACGACGAGATCCTGGACGACATCCCCCGCAGCCAGTGGTGGGAGATCGGTCTCAAGGACGAGAAGGCCATGGCCGCCGTCGAGGCCATCGGCAAGCAGTACGAGGACGCCAAGAAGAGCCTCGAGCGACGCTTCGTCGACAAGGTCGAGAAGCTACAGCGCGGTGACGAACTGCCGCCCGGCGTGATGAAGATGGTCAAGGTCTTCGTCGCGGTGAAGCGGAAGATCCAGCCGGGCGACAAGATGGCCGGCCGCCATGGCAACAAGGGCGTCGTCTCGCAGATCGTGCCGGTCGAGGACATGCCGTTCCTCGAGGACGGCACGCATGTCGACGTGGTGCTGAATCCGCTCGGCGTGCCGTCGCGCATGAACGTCGGGCAGATCCTCGAGACGCATCTCGGCTGGGCCTGCCGTGGACTCGGTCGTGCTATCGACGACGCGCTCGCGCAGTTCCATGCGAGCGGCGAGGCGGAAGCTCTGCGCAAGCAGCTGACCTCCATCTATGGCGAGGGCAATGGCCTCGCGAAGATGAAGGACGACCAGCTCGAGGTGCTCGGCGAGCAGCTCAAGACCGGTGTGCCGATCGCGACGCCCGTGTTCGACGGTGCACGCGAGCCGGATATCGTTGAGATGCTGAAGAAGGCAGGCTTCGACACGTCGGGCCAGGTGACGCTGCGTGATGGGCGGACCGGCGATCCCTTCGATCGCAAGGTCACGGTCGGCTACAAGTACATCCTGAAGCTGCACCACCTTGTCGACGACAAGATCCACGCCCGGTCGATCGGCCCCTACTCGCTCGTCACCCAGCAGCCGCTTGGTGGCAAGGCGCAGTTCGGCGGCCAGCGCTTCGGCGAAATGGAGGTGTGGGCGCTCGAAGCCTACGGTGCCGCGTACACGCTGCAGGAGATGCTGACCGTCAAATCGGACGACGTCGCGGGCCGCACCAAGGCCTACGAGTCGATCGTGCGTGGCGACGACGCCTTCGAGGCGGGCATCCCCGAGAGCTTCAACGTGCTCGTCAAGGAAATGCGTGCCCTCGGCCTCAACGTCGAACTCGTCAACAGCGAGTCGGCGCAGCTCGAGAATGAAACTCCGGCCGAGCCCGGCGCCCAGCCGCAGCTCCCGTCAGCCGCCGAGTGATGAATGCGCCGCCGCCCATGATTAGGGCGGCGGTCCCTTCAGCCGATGAGTCATCTCTCGGCTGAAGGATACGGAACAGATCGCGCGCCCATGCCCGGATCGCGGGCGCGCTGAACGATAAGGATCCGACCATCAGGGACGCCGCCCACGTCCCGATCGAGGAGTGACGCGATGAACGAAATTCCCAACATCTTCAAGCCGCAGGTTCAGCTCCCCGTCTTCGACCAGATCCGCATCTCGATCGCGAGCCCGAAGGACATCCACTCGTGGTCGTTCGGCGAGATCAAGAAGCCCGAGACGATCAACTACCGTACGTTCAAGCCGGAGCGTGACGGCCTCTTCTGCGCGCGCATCTTCGGACCGATCAAGGATTATGAGTGCTTGTGCGGCAAGTACAAGCGCATGAAGTACAAGGGCCTGATCTGCGAAAAGTGCGGCGTCGAGGTGACGCTCGCGAAGGTCCGCCGTGAGCGCATGGGCCACATCGAGCTCGCCGCGCCGGTCGCGCACATCTGGTTCCTGAAGTCGCTGCCGTCGCGCATCGGCCTCCTGCTCGACATGACGCTCAAGGATCTCGAGCGCGTACTCTACTTCGAGAGCTACATCGTGATCGAGCCGGGCGTCTCGCCGTTCAAGGAGAAGCAGCTCCTGAGCGAGGACCAGTATCACGCGGCCATCGAGGAGCATGGTGCGGACAGCTTCACCGCCGGCATCGGCGCCGAGGCCATCCGCGAGATCCTCACGTCCATGGACCTGCTCAAGATCAAAGAGGAGATCCGCCAGGAGATCGCCGAAGCTACGACCGAGCTGAAGCCGAAGAAGCTCGCGAAGCGCCTCAAGGTCATCGAGGCCTTCATCGAGAGCGGCAACCGCCCCGAGTGGATGATCCTGACGGTCGTTCCAGTGATTCCGCCCGAGCTGCGCCCGCTGGTGCCGCTCGACGGTGGTCGCTTCGCTACGTCCGATCTCAATGATCTCTATCGCCGCGTCATCAACCGCAACAATCGTCTGAAGCGGCTGATCGAGCTGCGCGCGCCCGACATCATCATCCGCAACGAGAAGCGCATGCTGCAGGAGGCCGTCGACGCTCTGTTCGACAACGGCCGCCGCGGCCGCGTCATCACGGGCGCCAACAAGCGTCCGCTGAAGTCGCTCGCCGACATGCTCAAGGGCAAGCAGGGCCGCTTCCGCCAGAACCTGCTCGGCAAGCGCGTCGACTACTCCGGCCGCTCGGTGATCGTCGTCGGTCCCGAGCTCAAGCTGCACCAGTGCGGCCTGCCGAAGAAGATGGCGCTCGAGCTCTTCAAGCCATTCATCTACGCGCGCCTCCAGGCCCTCGGCCAGGCGGCGACCGTGAAGCAGGCGAAGAAGCTCGTCGAGAAGGAGAAGGGTGAAGTCTGGGATGTGCTCGACGAGGTCATTCGCGAGCACCCGGTCATGCTCAACCGCGCGCCGACGCTCCATCGTCTCGGCATCCAGGCCTTCGAGCCGGTGCTGATCGAGGGCAAGGCCATCCAGCTGCATCCGCTCGTCTGCGCGGCCTTCAATGCCGACTTCGACGGCGACCAGATGGCCGTGCACGTTCCGCTGTCGCTCGAGGCGCAGCTCGAGGCGCGCGTGCTGATGATGTCGACCAACAACATCCTGCACCCCGCCAACGGCTCGCCGATCATCGTGCCGAGCCAGGACATCGTGCTCGGGCTCTACTATGTCTCGATCATGAGCGAGAAGGAGCCGGGTGAGGGCATGATGCTCGGCTCCGTCGCCGAGGCGCGTCACGCGCTCGATGCCGGTGCTGTGACCTTGCACGCCAAGGTGCGTGGCCGCGTCATCTCGAACGATGCCGAGGGCAACGAGATTACCGAGATCGTCGAGACGACGCCGGGCCGTATGCTGCTGGGCGAGCTTCTGCCGAAGCGTCCCGGCGTGCGTTTCGCGCTGGTCAATCAGCTGCTGACGAAGAAGGCCATCTCCGGCCTCATCGATGCCGTCTACCGCAACTGCGGTCAGAAGGACACGGTGATCTTCTGCGATCGCATCATGGGTCTCGGCTTCCACCATGCCTTCAAGGCCGGCATCTCGTTCGGCAAGGACGACATGGTGATCCCGAGCTCCAAGCACGGGATCGTCGAGGCGACCCGCGCCGAGGTGCGCGACTTCGAGCAGCAGTATCAGGACGGCCTGATCACGCAGCTCGAGAAGTACAACAAGGTCGTCGATGCGTGGTCGAAGTGCACGGATCGCATCGCCAAGGAGATGATGGACCGCATTTCTGCGGCGCCGGTCGACCAGAAGAGCGGTCGTCAGCTGCCCGTGAACTCGGTCTACATGATGAGCCACTCCGGTGCGCGTGGTTCGCCCGCGCAGATGAAGCAGCTCGCGGGCATGCGCGGCCTCATGACCAAGCCCTCGGGCGAGATCATCGAGACGCCGATCATCTCGAACTTCAAGGAAGGCCTTTCGGTGCTCGAGTACTTCAACTCGACGCACGGTGCGCGCAAGGGTCTCGCCGACACGGCGCTGAAGACGGCCAACTCCGGCTATCTGACACGCCGCCTCGTCGACGTCGCCCAGGACTGCATCATCACCGAGGAAGACTGCGGCACCGATCACGGCATCAGCGTGCAGGCGGTCGTCGACTCGGGCGAGGTCATCGTGCCGCTGTCGGCGCGCGTGCTCGGCCGTACCGCGGCCGAGGATGTGCTCGATCCGGCGACCAAGGAGGTCATCATCCCCTCCGGCACACTGATGGTGGAGCGCGAGATCGAGCTCGTCGATAAGGCGCAGGTGCAGGAGATCCGCATCCGCTCCGTGCTGACGTGCGAGTCCGAGATCGGCGTCTGCGGCAAGTGCTACGGGCGTGATCTTGCACGCGGCACGCCGGTCAACATCGGCGAGGCCGTGGGCGTCATCGCGGCGCAGTCGATCGGCGAGCCGGGCACCCAGCTCACCATGCGCACGTTCCACATCGGCGGCGTGGCGCAGACGGTCGACCAGTCGTTCATCGAGTCGAACTTCAACGGCACGGTGCGGATCAAGAACCGCAACGTCGTTCGCAACAGCCAGAATATGCTTGTGGCCATGGGGCGCGCGACGGCGATCGTGATCTTCGATCAGGGTGGCAAGGAGCTTGCTGCGCACAAGGTGCCGTACGGTGCGCGCCTGCACGTCGACGAAGGCGATACCGTGAAGCGCGGTACGCGCCTCGCGCAGTGGGATCCGCACACCCGTCCGATCCTCAGCGAGACCGATGGCGTGGTCGAGTTCGAGGATCTGGTCGAGAACGTCTCCGTGAACGAGCAGACCGACGAGGTGAAGGGCACGACCAACCGGGTCATCATGGACTGGCGCGCCAGCCCGCGTGGCCAGGATCTGAAGCCTGCGGTCGTGATCAAGGAAGGCAAGGGCGGCAAGAACGTGAAGCTCGCGCGTGGCGGCGACGCCCGCTCGCTGCTTCCCGTCGACGCGGTGCTCTCCGTCGATCGCAACGCCAAGGTCAAGGCCGGCGACGTGCTCGCCCGTATCCCGGTGGCGTCCGCGAAATCGGCCGACATCACGGGCGGTCTGCCGCGCGTGGCCGAGCTCTTCGAGGCGCGTCGTCCGAAGGACCACGCGATCATCGCCGAGATCTCGGGCACGGTGGAGTTCGGCAAGGACTACAAGAACAAGCAGCGCATCACGATCAAGCCGGACGACGAGAATGCGCAGGCAGTCGAGTACCTGATCCCGCGCGGTAAGAGCCTTGCCGTGCAGCACGGCGACCGCGTCGAGAAGGGCGACTTCGTCTATGACGGCCATCCGGCCCCGCATGACATCCTTGCCATCAAGGGCGTCGAGGAGCTGGCGCGCTACCTGATCAAGGAAGTGCAGGACGTCTATCGTCTGCAGGGCGTGACGATCAACGACAAGCACATCGAAGTGATCGTTCGTCAGATGCTGCAGAAGATCGAGATCGAGGATCCGGGCGAGAGCCTGCATCTCCTCAAGGGCGAGCAGGTCGACAAGACCGAGCTCGACGAGGAGAACCTGCGTCTCCACAAGGAGGGCAAGCGTCCGG
>JAEZAW010000021.1 GCA_023430315.1 Pseudomonadota bacterium
TACTGAGGCAGAGCCCGGCCGCACCGCCCGCCTTTGGCCCTTTCCCTGGCGTGCGGCCGGGACCACTCGAACGGGATGCCATTTCAAACAAGCGCAGCTCAGAGGGAGCAATACGATGATCAATCACGTTTCGATCGGCAGCGCCGACCTAGCCAAGACCTGCAAGTTCTACGACGCCGCGCTGAAGCCGCTCGGATACGCCTGCCGGAGCAAGGACGAGACGAGCGCCGGCTATGGCAGCGACGAATCGCGCTTCTGGATCCTCAAATCGTCCCGGCCGGTGACGCAGAACGCCGAATCGGGACTGCATCTGTGCTTCGATGCGCCGACGCGCAAGAGCGTAGACGCCTTCTACAAGGCCGCGCTCGCGGCCGGCGGCAAGGACAACGGCAAGCCGGGCCTGCGTGCGAACTACGGGGCGAACTATTACGCTGCCTTCGTGATCGACCCGGATGGCCACCGGCTCGAAGCCTACTGCGGCGCCGCGGAGTGAGCGGGATGTCGGAGCACGCAGCACGCACGCTGTTCGACCGTTGGGAACGGGTTTGGCACGAGGATCATCATGAACTGATCGATGAGTGCCTCGCACCGCAGTATGTCCGGCACGAGGAAGCGGGCACGCGCTGCGTCACGCCGGTGGAATACGCCGAGGAAATCCTTGCGACGAAACGCGATCGGCCGAACATCCGATTCACTGTCTATGACCATGGGATCACGACGGATCGCGCTTGGTTCCGCTTCAGCATGACCTGGAACGATTCGGGCTCGGGCGAGGTACGTTCTCGCGCTGGATTTCAGGTCTACCGGATCGAAGGCGGCAAGCTGGCCGAAACATGGGTGATGTTCTTCGGACCCGGTTCCTCATGGCCAGATGAAGCCGGACAGACAAGATGGACGAGGCCGCGCATCAACTAGCGCTCCTCGGCTTTTCGCAGGAGTTGAGAACATGAGCCGCGATACGAATGAAGCCGGCGAGCGCTATCTTCTTTTCCCGACGGCGTTTGGAACCTGCGGTATCGCGTGGCGTGACGGTGGCCTGACACGTTTGCAGCTTCCCGAGCGCGACGGGTCGGCCACCGAACGCCGACTGGCCGACCGGGCGGCGCCCGCGCAGGCGGACGAAGAGCCGCCGTGGGTGCAGTGGGCCATCGTAGCGCTGCAGCGCTACTTCGCCGGACGCGCCATCGACTTCTCGTCGATCCTCGTCGATCTCGATCGATGCAGCCCCTTCCACCAGCGCATCTACGCCGCGCTCCGCGAAATCAGCTACGGCAAGACCACGACGTACGGCGCACTCGCGGCCGAGGTCGGCGCCCCTGATGCCGCCCGCGCCATTGGCCAGGCCATGGGCCGCAATCCCGTGCCGATCATCATTCCCTGTCACCGCGTGCTCGCGAGCGGCGGCCGCATCGGCGGCTTCTCTGCCCCCGGTGGCGCCACGACCAAGGAGCGTCTTCTCGAACTGGAAGGCGTGCGCCGCTCGACGACACCGCCGCTGTTGGCGCTTCTCGAGCAACCGCGTACTTAAGCGCGGACACACCTCGATCGCATCTGCTTCCGCGACCGTTCGCTGCGGAACGACATCTGGCGGATACGGCGGGCCGGCCGGCGAGGAACTCGTATCGCCAGAGCACCTCCCGACGAAGCGTCATCGAATGATCATTGTCTCGCCTCCTGAATCACGCATCTAACTGAGTCCGTCGTGTGGACGGCATCCTGGGAGATGCGGCTATGAAGATAGACATCAACAGCGCGGAGTATTTTCGCGACCCCATCGCGACGCTCGCACGGCTGCGAACCCTGGGCCCAGTCGTCGAGATCCGCTTTCCCATCATTGGCCGCGTATGGATCACGACCACACAGGAAGTTGCGGGTCGCGTGCTCAAGGACAGCGAGACATTCACACTGAGAAAGAACGGAGGTGCTATCGCAGGCCTCCGATGGTGGATGCCCGGTATTATCCGAACCATGGCCGACAACATGCTCACCATGGACGAGCCGGACCACACGCGACTTCGGAGCATCGTCGACGAAGCGTTCCGCCGTCGCGCCATTCTCGACATGGAGCCACGCATTCGCGCCATCGCCGATGAGCTGGCGAACGAGCTTTTTGCGGATGGCAGCCCTGCCGATCTCGTCGGACGATACGCACGCCGCGTTCCGCTGTCGGTCATCTGTGAGCTGCTGGGCCTGCCACTGAATGACCGCCCGCGCTTCATCGCGTGGACCAACAGGCTATTGAACCTGACCAATCTCCTCGGCTTCTTCGGCCTGATCCCGACGATGATCGCCATGAAACGCTATTTGGGGACGCAGCTCGAAGCTGCGCGTCGGGACGGCGGGGAGGGCCTGATCGCAGAGCTCATCCGCGTCGAGAAGGAAGGCGGACGCATCAGTCCCGATGAAATGGTCGCGATGGTCTTTCTGCTGCTCGGCGCGGGCACGGAAACCACGACCCATCTGATCAGTGGCTCGGCGTTCGAGCTGTTACGCGAGCCCAAGCTGCGCGACTGGCTCGAAGCGGATTGGAGTCGCGCCAACATGGCAATCGAGGAGTTCCTGCGCTTTGTCTCGCCGGTGCAGCTTTCCAAGCCTCGCTTCGTGCGCAAGGACGTGGAGATCGATGGCGTCCAACTGAAGGCGGGCGACAGAATCATGGCCATGCTGGCAGCCGCCAACATGGATCCCGCCGCGAACCCATCACCCGAGCAACTCGATCTCACGCGGCGGCCGAACCGGCATCTCGCGTTCGGCACCGGCATCCACTTCTGCCTTGGCCATCAGCTCGCACGCATCGAGGGCAAATGCGCGCTCGAAGCCCTGCTGACGCGTTGGCCCAAACTCGCGCTCGCTGTGTCGGAAGACCAGATCAAATGGCGCGAGCGGCCCGGTATTCGCGCTCTCGCCAGTTTGCCGGTGGTGGCGTCGGCGTAGGTTGAAGCATGCGGCTAACTCCAAAAAAAGAACTCCTGCATCCTGCCGCCACTCGCTAGAATGCACCGTCAGAAAGATTGAGGATCTCTAGGAAAACCAATGACTGAAGTATTTGTCCTTAACACCGTTGTATCTGTCGCGGCGGTGCTTGGTCTCATCGCCGGGCGCGCCATTGCGGCAGAAGGCGAGACCTGGCTCAGGTCTGTTCTCGCCGCCGCATACATCGGTGCCGGCGTCGGTTTGATGTTCTCGATCCTGGTAGGCCCGCCGCTCAGTCTCGTCGTGCAATTGCTCAATGCCGAATCCTCAACCTGGTTCGATGCCCTGGACGTCGCCGGCAAGTGCCTTCTGTGGGGAACGGCAGCCGGCGCCACCGGCGGTCTCGCGATCGGCGTCATTGTCGCGTCGCTCTCCATGGGCAGGTCCAAGCGGACGTAGATGCGTTGGCCCCAAGGCCTACTTCCGCTCCGCGCACTCGCGGAAGATCTGCAGCTGATCTTCGCTGAAATAGTCGACCCGCCAGTTCTTGTTGCGGTGTGACAGGTGCAGGCAGAAGTCGGTCTCGATGGTCCGGGCATAGCCGCGCGTGACCTCGTTGACCTCTGCCGGTTCCAGAAAAGCTCGATTTTTGCTCACGAATTCGACCGCAGCCTTGGGACTTTCAAACAGCAATCCCGTGAGAAGCGACTGACGTTCCTCGAGCGTCATCGCGCTTATTGGCAAGGACGTCAGCGCAAACTCGAACCATCTCTTAGACGTATCGCTCTGCCTGATGGCCTTCGCGATCAGCGACTTCAGCTCAGCCGGTATGAGGGTGGACTGCAGGCTCTCCTTCGTCAGGCCCGCAACCGAGAAATCCTCATAGCCTGCATCGGCGAGCACCTTCTTCATGAGCTCGCCGCGGAGGTCGTCGGAGAAATTCACATGGACCAGGGCGGCGAGGGCATACGACGCCTTTGCCTTCACGATCCGGTCGACGGCATCGCGTTGCGTCTCCTCAGGGAGACGGTCGCCGAAGACCTCCAGAGCGCGCACGGCGACACCGGGATCAGCCAGAAACGACGCACGCATGCGCGGCGCCAATTGAGCGATCTCAGCATCGGTAATGCGCAGCGGGCCGGCTTGCGCGACGATCTTCGAGATACTCGCCTCGCTGAAGGCCTTGGCACGAAGCTCCTGACGCTGTGCCTGAGACAAGCGCTTCACCTTGGACAGTATAGCAACGGCCTCGTCGCCGCATCCCGGCAGGCTCATGATGCGCCGGATGAGCTCGCCGAACTGATCGTCGCTGAGAAAATAGGGTTTCTGCGCGACCTGAGAGAGCGGTGCGGCGGTCTCGGCGAGCTCCAGCAGGAGTGCAAAGACACCATCAGTATTGGCAATCGGGGAATCCGACTTCGTCAAGAGATGCACGAGCGTTGGCAGATGCTTTTCGGCGATCGCCTCTTTCTCGGAATAGTAGCGGCTCCAGACCGTGCCGATCGCCGTCGCCTCGACGTGAGGTGTCAGCTTGATCTTGAGAGGACATCCGACCTGCTCGCCCACAGTCGCACGACAGATCCTGTCGATCGCGCGATCCAGGGCCGTGCGCTCCTCGAACAGCGCAATTTTCGATGCGCGCGTCTGCCGAGCTTCCTCGTTCAGAACCATCTCTGCGCCGCGGGCGAGCGGCTCGGAGAGGTCTTCGCCATGCTGGCGAGTGGCGATATAGGAATCCGCATAGGAATAGTCGACGTCGACTGAGACCGCCGTGACTTTGCCCGCCACATTGTGAACGATCCGGGTGCCGGGACGGTCAGTCAGGAACCAGACCCTGTAGCCGGGATAGCGGGCCGTCTCGCGCACATTGTGCACGTTCCCGCTCCTGCTAATGACCGCCGCAGCATAGGGAACCTGGATGGCAGCCGCCCATGCGGGAACGTAGAACCATGTGGCCAAAAGCGTGAGCCAGGCCGCAGTGCCGCTCGTCCGATCCTCGAAATCGGAAAACAAAAGCCTGATCAGAATGGCGATCGAGACACCGGCGAGGACGACCGGCCAGAATCCGCCCCCGGTCGACAGCCAGACAACGTCGGACCAGCGTAGAGCCTGGACCGCACCGAGCCCGACCAGGCACGGGAGGAGCCCGAATACCAGTGCCGTGAGCTTCCAGTTCCGCTGCTTCCGCATGAGCATCGGTTTTCGCCCGATCCCGATAGAGGCAGGAGACCGAGTGTACGATGGAAGATCAAGTAGTGGTCAAGTCAGGTTTTGGTGAGTTTTCAAGCCGTACAGAACTTCCGCGGTCGCCCACCTGCCTCCCCGTCCTCACCGGCAGCGACTTCAGCCCGCGACCCGAGAGGCTTTCCGTGTTTGACCCGGCAGACATTGCGACGGCTTGAACGCAGCACCGGACAGCTGTGGAGAGTGTCACCCTTTCGTGGCAGAAGAGGACAGGAGAGCTCGGACGCGGCGCGGCGGTGTGAGATGGACGAAAAGAGGGTAAGTCGCCGGCAGCTGCTATCCGGTCTGGGAGCCACGGCTTTAACACAGTTACCCACAGCATCGTTTGCGCAACCGAGTGCGTGGCCATCGATAGAGCCGGGGGACGCGGGGTTCGCTCCCGATCTTGCAGCGCGGCTCGACAAAGCCATTTCAGAGAAGCGTATCTGGAACCTGCATGGGCTTGTCGTATTGCGAAACGATCGGCTCGTATTGGAGCGGTACTTTGAAGGCGAAGACCGCGCGCGAGGTGTCGGCGCAATTGGCCGCGTGTCATTCGGGCCGTATACGCTCCACGACTTACGCTCTTGCTCAAAAAGCATAGTCGGCCTGCTCTACGGCATCGCTTTGCTGCAAGGAAAAGTGCCGGCGCCAGAAGCACCGCTTTTCACAGCATTTCCCGAACATGCGGATCTCGCGAAAGAAGGTCGCGAACGACTGACGATCCAACATGTCCTGACGATGACCATGGGCACTGACTGGGATGAGAGCAGCCTGCCATATTCCGATCCGAGCAACGGCGAAACCGCGATGGACAATGCTCCGGATCGCTATCGCTATATCCTCGAGCGTCGAGTAATTGGCCAGCCGGGCGCGCACTGGACCTACAACGGCGGTGCGACCGCATTGCTCGCGCGCATCATTGCGAAGGGCTCAGGCAAGACGCTTCATCAATTTGCGCGCGACCACCTGTTTGTTCCGTTGGGTATGGGGGCGACCGAATGGGTGACCGGTCGCGATGGCGAGCCCTTTGCTGCCTCCGGCGCACGAACGTCCGTGCGTGATCTCGCGCGGATTGGACAGATGATGCTTCATGACGGCAAGGTTGGGGAGCGCGTCGTGATCCCCGCCGAATGGGTTTCACGCTGCATCACACCCGTCGTCAGCACCGACGAAGTCCGCCGCTACGGCTATCAGTGGTTCGTGCTCGACATTGCCTTCGGAAAGCCAAAAGGATGGGCACCAGGACGGCTGGAGCGTATGTGGATGGCGCAAGGTGAGGGCGGACAGCGGCTATTCATTTTTCCTGCACTACAGCTCGTGATTGCGATCACGTGCGGTAACTATGGTGCGCAAGATCAGTGGATTCCGCCGAACCGCATTCTGCGAGAGGTGATCCTGGCAAGCGTTCTGTAGTCCACTACCTCCCCGTCCTCTCGAGGAGTGACTTGAGCCCGCGCAAACGCAAACCACGACGGTTCACTTGCGGAACGAGATGACGACGCGGCGGTTCTGCGGCTCGCGCTCCGCAGTGTCGACGAGCCGATCCGTCTCGGCTCCTGCCGCCACGCTCAAGCGACCGGCATCGACACCCTTGCGAATGAGCGCGCTGCGGATCGCATAGGCCCGCACGAGCGCCATGTCGGGGTTCTCCTTGAACTCCACCCCGTCAACGTGGCCGACAATCTGAGCGGAAGCTGCGGTCTTATCCAAAAGGATCTGCGAGGCAAGCTCGATGATTTCGTCCGCTGACGACGACATCGGTGAGACCATAGTCGAAGAAGATCATGAGGGGTCTCTCGATAGCGGCTGCGCGCAGGGCTTTGCGGTAGTCCTCTGCCGTCTTCTTCGCCACACCTCGTAGATGCGCCTCCCACGCACTTCGCCGATCGAGGCCCGCTGCTGTGTCGAGATCCTTCAGGGCTTCGCGCGAATGGCCCATCCCGATGAGAAGCTTGCCGCGATTGAGATAGGCCTGAACATATTTGCCGTCGATGTCGATAGCGCGGCCATAATCCTGAAAGGCCGCAAGCTGGTCGCCCTGTGCAGCGGCAATGTCCGCCCGGACGCGATAGGCAAGGTCCTCCTTTGCGTCGATACGGAGCGCTGTCTCGACATCAGCCAGGGCCTTCTTCACATCGCCCTTGAACCGATAAGTGTCGGCGCGGCTGGCAAAACAGTATGCGTTCTTCGGCGCAATCTCGGCGCATCTGAGGTCAGCCAATGCCTTGTCATGCAAGTTCATGGCCCGATAGATGCCAGCGCGCCAAATCAGCGCGGCTGCGTCGCGGGGATTATCTTTGATGACAGCACTATACACATCCACCGCCGTTGCGTACTCGCCGAGATAGTAGTGAACACGGCCCAAGGCCGCCCGGGCAACAGGATTCCTGGGATTGATCGCGAGCGCTGCAAGCAGGTCGGCTTTCGCGGCAACAAAATCCTGCACCAGCACGAAAGTGGCGGCACGGTTCGACAGGTAAAGATCCCTTCGCGGCGCGAGGCGAATGGCGGTCGCGAAATCGGCGAGCGTCTTGTCGTAGTCGTTCAGGCCCTGATACGCCTGCGCGCGATTGTTGTAGTTCGAGGCATTCTTGGGATCGACCGCTATGGCTTTAGTGTAGGCAGTGACCGCAGCAGCGTACTTGTTCGCTCTGAGGAGGTCGAAGCCGCGCTCACTGTGCACGCTCGCCTTGCTATTCGCCATGTAGCAGTCGGCGTTGACGTTCGTGGAGTTCGCACATTTCTGCGCGGCAACCTCGCTAATATACGCCGGCAGAAAGAGAACCGAGACCACGGCGACAAGCAAAAAGCGCATGCGTTCCCCCCGGATCGCAGTATCCCGAATGACAAACCAACAATCTATCTTCCCGTCTTCACCGGCAGGGACTTTAGTCCCCGCATGACGAGGCTGTCGAGCCACACGGGCGGCGATGAGCCGGGTGCCATGTTCGGGAAGCGCTCTATGAGCTGCGGGATCGCAATGCGCGCCTCGAGCCGCGCGAGCTGGGCGCCGAGGCAGAAGTGTGCGCCCTGCCCGAAGGTGAGATGGCGGTTCGGCTGACGGCCGAGATCCACCCTGTCGGGATCGGGGAACTGGTTCACATCGCGGTTCGCCGCGTTGATGATCGCGAACAGCCGGTCACCTTCCTTGAGGGTGACGCCGCGCACCTCGTGCGTCTTGCGCACGACGCGGCCCATGGCATTGGTCGGTGCTTCCGTGCGCAAGAACTCCTCGACGGCCGTCGAGATCATGTCGGGATTAGCCGCGAGCCGCGCGCGCTCATCCGGATTGCGCATCATGGTCAGCGTCGCCGTGCTCAGCAGGTTCGTCGTCGTCTCGTGCCCGGCAAAGAGCAGCAGCATGGCCGTCGCGACCAGCTCGTCCTCACTCAAGCGGTCCTTCTCGTCGCGGGCGGCAATCAGCAGGCTCAGGAGATCGTCGCCCGGGTCGGCGCGACGCTTCTCGATCTCCTCACGGAAGAGAGCCGCCATACCCAGCGCACCGCGCCGCGCGCGCTCGTATTTGTCAGGCGTTGCGCGCGCCGTGCCGATGAAGAGGATGATGTCGTCCGACCAACCCTTGACGTCGTAGAGCCGCTCCTCGGGCACGCCCATCATGGCCATGATGACGAGCGCCGGCAGCGGCATGGTGAAGTCCGCGACGAGATCGGCCTCGTCCTTCTCTGCAAGTTTGTCGAGCTGGCGCGCGATGATCTTCTCGATGAGCGGCTTGAAGCCGAGGATCGTTCCCGGCAGGAAGGCCTTGGCGACGAGGCCGCGCAGCCGCGTGTGCGCCGGCGGATCACGGAAGACGATCCAGAGATTGAGGTAGCGCATCATCTCGGCGAGCAGGCTCTGCGTCTGCTCGGGCAATGCTGCATAGAACGGCGTCAGCCTGTCCGGGCTCATGGACGGCCCGGAAAGTGCTGCCGCCACATCCTCGTAGCGCGTCAGGATCCAGCAGCGGAGGCCCGGGTGCCAGTGCACGGGCTCCTCCTCCCTGAGCCGCGCGTAGGCCGGATACGGATCGGCGCGCACGATCGGATGAGCCGGATCGTAGATCATGGTCATGGCAGGCATTTCCTCGGAGCTTGGTTCTTTGGGGCGATCATACCGCGTCCTGCGCCGTGCGGCAGGCGCGAAACACGCATCACCCCAATGCATCTTCCCAATTCCGGGCCATCGGCTACCATCTCCGCAACAAAAAGCCGACTGCTACCGGAGGAAAAGCCCATGGATGCCCAGACGATCGACACACCCCTGCTCGAGCGTCTCTACCAGCAGATGCAGCGCGTGCGCCGCTTCGACCAGCGCGTCCAGGAGCTGTTCCACGAAGGGTTCGTCAAGGGTACGGCCCATTCCTACGTCGGCGAGGAGGCCATTGCCGTCGGCGCCTGCGCGGCGATCGAGGACAGGGACTACATCGTCAGCCACCACCGCGGGCACGGCCACTGCATCGCGAAGGGCGCCGACCTCACGCGCATGGCAGCGGAGCTGTTCGGCCGCGAGACCGGCTACTCCAAGGGTCTCGGCGGCTCCATGCACATTGCCGATATCGAGCGCGGCATTCTCGGCGCCAACGGCATTGTCGGGGCCGGCATCGGCCTCGGCACCGGCGCGGCGCTCTCGGCGAAGCTGCGCAACAGCGGCCAGATCTGCGTCGTATTCTTCGGCGATGGCGCATCGAACGAGGGCATATTCCACGAAGCGCTCAACATGGCGAGCATCTGGAAGCTGCCGATCGTGTTTGTGCTCGAGAACAATCAGTTCGGGCTTTCGACGCGCATCACGGACGTTGCTGCCATCGACCGCTTCTCGCGTCGCGCCGCGAGCTACTCCATGCCCGGCGAGACCATCGACGGCAATGACGTCGCGGCCGTCTACGACACCGTGAGCCGTGCGGCTTCGCGCGCCCGCAATGGCCAAGGCCCGTCGCTCATCGAATGCATTACGTGGCGGTGGGGCGACCACTCCATGCGCGCGAACCTGCCGGCTTATCGCGGCCAGGACGAGGATCGCGTGTGGCGCGAGGAGCGCGATGCCATCCGTCGTGCCGGCGAGCGCCTCAAGGAGCGGCAGGTGACGGAGGCACGGCTCGCCGAGATTCGCGATACGGTCGAGGCCGAGCTGACCAAGGCCGTCGAGACGGCGAAGCTCGCCGCCGAGCCGACCGTCGCGGTGTTCGAAGGCGCAGTGACGGCACCGCATCAGGACTTCGGCCCCGAGCCCGGTCCCGGTCACGAGTCCGCGCGCGAACTCGGTTATGGCGAGGCCATCCGCGAGGCCATTGACCAGGAGATGGCGCGCGACCCGCGCGTGTTCGTCATGGGCGAGGACGTCGGCAAGATCGGCGGCATTTTCGCCGCGACGCGCGGCCTCATCGAGAAGTACGGCAAGGAGCGTCTGCGCGACACGCCCATCTCCGAAATGGCCATTGCGGGCGCGGCGGTGGGCGCAGCCATTACGGGCATGCGACCGATCGCCGAGATCCAGATCTTCGACTTCATCACGCACATGATCGATCCGATCGTGAACCAGGCCGCGAAGTTCCGCTACATGCTCGGCGGCGTTCCGAAAGTGCCGGTCGTCTTCCGCGGCCCACAGGGCGGCGGCGTGCGCCTCGCCGCGCAGCACTCGCAGTCGCTCGAAGCCTGGTTCTGCCATGTGCCGGGCCTCGTCGTGATGGCACCATCCACGCCTTATGACGCCAAGGGCCTGCTCGCCGCCGCCATCCGTGACGACAATCCCGTCATCTTCTGTGAGCACAAGCTCCTCTACGTGCAGACGAAGGGCCCTGTGCCGGCCATAGAGTACGTCATTCCGGTCGGCAAGGCGGACATCAAGCGCACCGGCAAGGACGTGACCGTCGTCGCGACCATGGCGCTCGTCGCGCCGGCATTACGCGCGGCCGAGCAGCTCGCGCGCGAGGGCCTCGATGTCGAGGTCATCGATCCGCGCACGCTGCGCCCGCTCGATACCGAGACGATCATCAACAGCGTCAAGAAGACGGGCCGCCTCGTCATCGCGCACGAGGGCTGGAAGAAGTGGGGCTTCGGCGCCGAGGTCGCGGCGGTCGTGCAGGAGGAGGCCTTCGACTATCTCGATGCGCCGATCGCGCGCATCGGCATGCGTGACGTGCCCATGCCCTACAACGACACGCTCGAGCGCATCGTTATTCCCGGCCAGGACGAGATCCAGGAGGCGATCAAGGCCGTGGCGTATCGGTGAGGCATGAGCGGACCGACGTTACGATGCGCCTCAGGGAACAACGCCAGAGTTATCAGCGGTGATTGCGAACTGTCACAAAAGCTTTCAATAGCTGTCATTTAGTATTGCTAGTGGGGCCTCCAGGAAAACCGCGAGGAGCCACACGTGCGCGCTGCATCCATCGAGGTCCGGGACGTCAGCAAATCCTTTCACGCCGGTAAAAAGGTATTGAAGAACATCTCACTGAGCCTTCAGGCAGGCGAGATGGTCGCGCTTATCGGTGCATCTGGTTCCGGCAAGTCGACGTTGATCCGTGCCATCGGCGGGCTCGTCGCAATCGATGGGGCCAAGAGGCGCGGCTCCGAGGGCCATGCTGGCGAGATTCTCATCGCCGGTACGTCCATGCAGCGACAGGGCCGGGTCACCGAGCACGCTAACGGCCTGCGATCGCGCGTCGGGATCATTTTTCAGCAGTTCAACCTCGTGCCGCGGCTCTCCGTGCTGACGAACGTTTGTCTGGGTTTCCTCGGCCAAGCGCCCCGCTGGCGCGGCACCCTCGGCTGGTTCTCGCAGACCGAAAAAAAGAGGGCCATGCGAGCGCTGGCTCGCGTCGGCATTGCCGAGCACGCATTGAAACGCGGCTCCCAACTTTCGGGCGGCCAGCAGCAGCGGGCGGCTATTGCGCGGTCGCTGGTGCAAGGCTCCGAGATCCTGATCGCGGACGAGCCCATTGCGTCGCTCGATCCGAAGGCCGCCAGGCGCGTGATGGACATTCTCGCCGAGCTGAACCGCAGCGACGGCATCACGGTGCTGGTCTCCCTGCACCAGGTCGAGTACGCGCTCAACTACTGCCCGCGAACCATTGCGCTGCGTGACGGCGAGGTTGCCTACGACGGACCGTCCAGCGCACTCACGCCGGCATTCCTTGGCGAGCTTTATGGCGCGGAGAGCGAGGAACTGTTCCTCCCGCGCGTTGGCGATGAGGCCAACGAAACAGCGCCTGAGCAAAATCGCTGGCCTGACGGATCGAGAGCCGGCTACGCGCCCGATCTTGCGCTCGCTGGCGGCACAGCCTGATCGGCACCCAACCCGAACACCCCACGCCAGAGATCGTCGCAACGAGTGGGGACAGCATATGCGGCGATCCACGTGTTTCAGCGAACCAGAAGCTTTGGTACGGAGACTGCGATGCTCAAAAGATCGATCAAGTTACTCGCCGCGGCCAGCGCCCTCGCAGTCACAGCGACGGGTGCTTTTGCACAAGAACTCAACTTCGGCATCATCTCAACCGAGTCGACCGCTAACCTGAGGCAGGTCTGGGATCCGTTCCTTGCCGACATGGAGAAGAAGACAGGCCTGAAGGTAAAGGGCTTCTTTGCATCCGACTACGCAGGCGTCATCGAGGGCATGCGGTTCAAGAAGGTCGATCTTGCCTGGTTCGGAAACAAGTCGGCCATGGAGGCGGTCGATCGCGCCAATGGCGAAGTCTTCGCGCAGACCGTCGACAAGGATGGCAACCCCGGCTACTGGTCGCACATCATCGTGCACCAGGATTCACCGTTCAAAACTCTTGATGACGTCCTGAAGTGCGACCGGACGCTCGACTTCGGCATCGGCGATCCGAACTCGACCTCGGGCTTCCTCGTACCGACCACATTCGTCTTCTCGGCACGAAGCATCGACCCGAAGACGTGCTTCAAGACCGTGCGCAACGGTAGCCATGAGGTCAACGCGCTCGCAGTCGCCAACAAGCTGGTCCAAGTCGCTGCGAACAACAACGAAAGCCTTGCTCGTTTGGCGAAGACGGCGCCTGACAAGGCGAAGCAGATCCGCGTCATCTGGACGTCGCCGCTCATTCCTGCCGATCCGCTGGTGTGGAGAAAGGATTTGAGCGACGACCTGAAGAAGAAGATTGCCGATTTCATCCTGACGTACGGCACGAAGGACGAGGCCGAGAAAAAGGTCATCGCCGCCTTGAGCTGGGCGCCATTCCGCAAGTCCGACAACAATCAGCTTCTTCCCATTCGTCAGATGGAAGTGAACAAGGCCATCGCCAAGATCAAGTCGGATGCATCGCTCTCCGATGATGACAAGAAGTCGAAAATTGCGCCGCTGCAGGCGCAGTTTGACGACCTCGGCAAGAAGATCGCGGCGCTGCCGAGAGGCTGATCAATCGGATCGTTTCAGTGTTCATCCCGCGCAGGCATCCGGATGCCTGCGCGGGAATTTTTGCGGCGATGCCGCCACAGTTCTGATGGGGATGAGATATGGCGATCGACACGTCGAGACATGACGGCGCACGCGACCTCGCAAGCGTCGTCATCCCTCGTCATACGCTGGTCGAGCGCTGGCGCTTACCGATGGCCATGCTGGCCATTGCCAGTCTGCTGGCGTGGAGCTGGGCCCCCGTGGAGATGAGCAAATCGACGTCGCTCATCACCGACTGGCGGAACATGGTGGATCTTCTCTCGGGCTTCATGCAGCCGAACTTCCGTGACTGGCGAGTCTACGCGGCCGCGATGGTCGAAACGGTGCAGATCGCCATCTGGGGAACCGCACTAGCCGTCCTTGTCGGATCGCCGTTCGCGATCCTCGCGTCGTCCAATGTCTGCCCGGTCTGGGTCGTGCAGCCGGTGCGCCGGCTGATGGATGCGTCACGCGCCATCAACGAGATCGTCTTCGCGCTGGTTTTCGTCGTTGCGGTCGGCCTGGGCCCGCTGGCTGGCGTTCTCGCGCTCGCCGTGCACAACATCGGCATCATTGCCAAGCTCTTCTCGGAGGCGGTGGAGGCAACCGATCCGCGACCCGTCGAGGGTATTCGCGCGACGGGTGCTTCACGGCTGCAGGAAGTGGTTCATGGCATCCTGCCGCAGGTCATGCCGCTCTGGAGCTCATTCACCCTCTATCGATTCGAAACCAACGTCCGCTCGGCGACTGTGC
Organism: Pseudomonadota bacterium; assembly: GCA_023430315.1. Lineage (GTDB taxonomy): Bacteria > Pseudomonadota > Alphaproteobacteria > Rhizobiales > Hyphomicrobiaceae. The sequence goes on from JAEZAW010000021.1 coordinate 14,287, forward strand.
TCGGCATCGTCGGTGCTGGCGGCATTGGCCAACCGCTCTACGAGAACATCCGCAGCTTTCAGTACTCCGAGACCGCTTCGATCATCATCATCGTCGTCGTCACGGTTTCCTTGATCGACCTGTTGAGTTCCCGCATTCGCAAGTTCCTTATCTGAGGTCGCACATCAGCGCGCCGGATGGGGTGATCGGTAGCGATACGGCCCACGACGCACCCTGGGCGGCGATTGCCTATGGGCTCCAGATGCAGACCAGCCTTCCCTGGATCAAAGGCGTCGCCAATGGATCGCCCTGCCACCGCCCTCAAGTCGCGAAGCGGCGATGCAGCGTCTCGGGCCACTGCGCGGTGAGACAACGGAACAGCCAGTTGCCGCTGCGCTTGAGACGCAAATAGCTGTGCTTCAGATCAAGCACCAGCGTAATGCGCGACGTTCCATGCCGTACAACGACACACGAGCGCATCGCCATTCCCGATCAGGACGAGATCCAGGAGGCGATCAAGGCCGTGGCGTATCGATGAGGGATGAGTGAGGCGACGTTGTTCGATGTCCGTTGAGCGCCGATGGCAGACTTCGGGTCACTATGGGGCGCATTAGGCGGCGGCGTGTGCGCTAGCCTTGATATTCACCGCCATCGCGCAGCACCTTCTCGACAGTCGTGCTTCGATCGAGGCTGCCAACCTTGCCCTCAACGCCGTCGGCGCGGAGTAGATCGCGTACCGCACCATGGGCGCCGACCACGCGCATTGGAACTCCACGCTGGAGGAGCATGTGCTGCAGATCGTGCAGCATCCGCGAGCCCGCAAGATCGACATACGGCGCCGCCGACAAATCACAGACTACCAGACGAAGCGTGTTGGCAGGCCTTCTGCGAACATGCTCCAAAACCGCCTGCAATACGGCATCAGAATTGACATAGATCAGTGAGGCTTCAGGCCGAAACACGATCGCGTCCGATATCGCCTCGTTCTCTGGATGGCGCGCGATGTCAGAGTATTGTGACGTTCCAGGAATACGGCCAAGAAAGGCAACATGTGGCTGCGACACGCGAGCGAGCAGCAGCAAAACGGATGCGAGCGCTGATAGCAAGATGCCATGGAGGATGCCCAGCAGAAGCACAGCCAAGAAAGCAATTGCCGCGGCTAAAAAGTCGATCCAACTCACCCGCCACATGTGGAGCATTGCTGGGACGTCGAACAACCCATAGACAGCGGTAAGCACGACGGCTGCGAGGACAGCCTTCGGAAGATTCTCCAGCACTCCGCTCAGGAACAGTAGGCACAAAGCGAGCGTGATCGAAGCAAATACCAGCGCCAATGCGGTGCGGGCGCCGGCTTTGTCGTTGATGGCCGACTGCGAAAGACCGCCAGCAACCGGGTAGCCCTGCCCCACGGCGACGGCGAGATTGGCAGCGCCGATTCCAAGAAGTTCCTGGCGCGGATCGATGGCGTAACCGTGTTTCGATGCTAGGCCGCGAGCTACAGAGACGCTCTCAATGTAGGCAAGCAACAAGCAACCTATAGCTAGCGGTACTATCCCTTCAACATCGCGCAACCGCAAAGCGGGTCCGGCGATGTGCGGCAGCCCCGCTGGAATATCTCCTGTCACGGGCACGCCTAGGGCCGGCAGCCCGAAGAGTGTCGCCGCACCGATCGCCAAGGCGACCACGCCTATCGCGACGGGCCACCCCGGCGCGAGGCGCTCTCCGGCCGTCAATAGCGCGAGAGCGATAAACCCGACGAGAATAACCAGCAACTGTGTCTGGTCGAGTTGACCGCAAAGCAGATAGGCCCGCTCAAAGAAATTGTGACCACCCCCCGCCACGCCGAAAAGGCTGGGTAGCTGGGTCATTGCAATCGTGAGGCCGGCACCAGCCTTGAACCCTACGAGGATGCTGTCGCTGATCAATTTGGTCAGCGCGCTTAGTCGAAACAGCCACGCAAGCAGGCTCAGCACGGCGACCGTGAAGGCTGAAAGACTTGCGATCTGCGCGTAGCGCGCGGCATCGCCCTCTGCCATAGCTCCAACGGTTCCGGCAATCATCAGCGAGATGGCGGATGTCGGTCCAATCGCGAGCTGGCGCGAGGTTCCGAGGAGGGCGTAGCCGAGGCCTCCCAACAGATACCCATAGACGCCAACATGTAGAGGCAGGCCCGCCAGCCCGGCATAAGCCAGGGAAACTGGGATCGCATATGCGGCGAGTGTTATTCCAGCGAGGATGTCGGATGGCAGCCAAGACGCTCGATAGGCGGCAAGCCAGCGCATTGGCGGCAGCCACCATAGCCAATCGCCCCACCTCTGCCTCGGTTTGTCCGCCACTCTGTGTTTGCCCTGGAGTCACGCTGGCGGTTCATGTCCGCACTCCTGGGCGCTGCAGACACGTCCCACTGCGCTCGAAACTGTCGCCATTTGATCAATAGTGGCTTGGGATCCGCTGCCCAACTTTCAAACGCTCTTCGGCTTCACGAGGTCTCGGTTGCGGCTTTGGGATTTTGGGCAGCTGCACTCCGACGTCCCTATATGGGATGCTATTCAGCAGATGCCGAATCAGATTGAGGCGCGCGCGGCGCTTGTTGTCGGCAGGCACAATGTGCCAGGGAGCATCCGGCGTATGGGTAGCCTCGATCATCCTCTGGTAGGCTGCGGTATAGTCCCACCATCGACGAACGGACTCTGTGTCCATCGGGCTGAGCTTCCAGTGCTTGACCGGATCATTGATCCTGGCTTCGAACCGGCGCCGTTGCTCATCCTGGCTGACATCAAGAAAATACTTGCGAAGGATGATGCCATTCTCGACGATCAGCTCTCGTTCGACGATAGGCACGAGCTTGAGGAACCGCTCGTATTCCTGATCGGTGCAGAAGCCCATCACCCGCTCGACCCCGGCTCTGTTGTACCAGGAGCGATCGAAAAGGATGATCTCGCCCGCCGCGGGAAACTGCGCAATGTATCGCTGGATATAGACCTGCGTCTTTTCGCGGTCGGAAGGAGCTGGCAATGCTACATGCCGAATTATTCGGGGGCTTGTGCGGGCAGTGATGCGGCTGATCACGCCACCTTTGCCGGCCGTATCGCGCCCTTCGAAGACAACGATGACGCGTGCTCCCTTCTGCTTGACCCAACTTTGTAAGCGAGTCAGCTCGACCTGAAGTTTTGTAAGCTCTTTCTCGAACTCCTTGCGCGTCATCTTGGTCGATGTATTGCCCGGCTCGATCGCGTCTTGTTTCCACTCCTTGTTTTTTCCCATCGCATCGCGCTCCTGGCTGTCGAAGCCGAGCCATATCCGGGCGGAAGTTGCTCGAGATCGAGAAAGCGCCATCGGAGTTACTTAATCGGCATCCACACCCCGAAATCATTGTCAGTGGATTAGCCAGGGGCAATCCGTAATAACCCTTAGTCAAATTCTCCACACTACTGAGACCGATTTCATTGGATCGGTCAGCTCGGCTGAATATTGGCTGGCCACGGAGCGTCGCTACCCGCCGCGGTGGACTGAGCCTCTCCCTGTTTGCGGTGGGGCAGCAGCGGACCGACCGTCCCCAAACCAAAGGCGACGCCTATGGACCGCCCCTGCCCCCGCCCTCAAGTCGCGAAGCGGCGATGGAGCGTCTCGGGCCACTGCGCGGTGAGATAGCGGAACAGCCAGTTACCGCTCGCTCGCCCAGAAAAAGCCCGTCATCAAGCCTGACGTCCTGTTGGAAGATCGCCTTCTTGCAACATCAACCGCGAGAGGTGTGATCCCCGAGATTTGAGAAATGTCCACAATCTGAATTCGTAGTCGTCACTGACGGCCGCCTTAATCGAAGGGCGCGCCGCCAGCGTTGTGCGCCATGCAGCCACCTTCTCCTTACCAGCGAGCACCTTAAAGTCCCCGATCCGGTCGAATACATCGAAGTACCGGAACACGGGACCGAAAACCGCATCGACCAGCGAGAACCGGACGCCGTCGAAGTATGGTCCATCACCCAGTCGGCGCTCGATCTGGTCGAACTTCGACGAAAGAGCGTTCACTTTGGCATTGAAGGTCGACACGTCCGGCGCGACGTACAAGCCCCAGATGTCATTGAGGACCGATGAGCCGAACTCGATCCATCCGCGATGCTCGGCGCGCGTCAGCGGGTGGGCGGGATGCAACGGTCCCGGCTGGGTCTCTTCAAGGTATTCTAGAATGACGGCGCTCTCGAAGACTGCCCGGTCGCCCACTTTGAGAACGGGCGTCTTGCCGAGCGGCGAGATGGCAAGGAACCATGCCGGCTTGTCCGCGAGGTCAATGTAGACGCGCTCAAAGGGTACCGCTTTCTCGGCCAGTGAGATCGCAGCTCTCTGAACGTAGGGGCAGAGGCGATGACTGACGAGCGTCAGCGGAGCAGTCGACATGTGAGCCTCACGCCGTTCGAGACAGGGTTGCGCCGACCGGCTTCGAGGGGATCAACGCGTGGGCGCCATCACCGAGCATGAACTGCACGATAGCAAGCAGGGTCAGATACATCGGGTACTCCCAGCCACCATTCGCATATCCGAACATCCATCCGTTTCCCCAGTGCGCCCAGGTTGCGCCTGCGAGAATCGGTGCCAGCGCGAGCGCGACCCATCGAGCCTGTATGCCGAGGACCAGCATGATGCCGCCGATCGCTTCTGCGGCGAAAACGACATAAGCGAACCAGCCAGGGAGGCCGATCGAGCCGAAGAATTTCGCGGTGCCGGGCAACGTGAAGACGGTCAGCTTGAGCAGAAGGCTGTGCGCGATGAACATGAGCCCTAGGGCGACCCGAAGCAGGAAGGTGGCAGTCTCGGTCAGTTGGTGTTGCCTCATGGGCGCCTCCATTTGATGCAATTGCATCAATCTACATGCAAACGCATTAAGATGTCAAGCTTGATGCGAGTGCATGGATCTGTAGGATGGAGCCATGTCTCATAAACCGACCGAAACAGTGATTCGCGCCTGGGCTCGGCTCGTGAAGGCGCAGCAGCTCGCTCTGACGGCGGTCGAACGCGACCTCAAGGCCGCCGGACTGCCCCAGCTGGTCTGGTACGACGTGTTGCTTGAGGTCGAGCGGGCGGGCGGCGAGGGGCTGCGGCCGTTCGAGCTGGAGCAGGCGATGCTGCTCGCACAATACAACCTGTCACGCTTGATCGATCGCATCGAGCGCGCCGGCTATGTCGAACGACGCGTTTGCGAAGACGATGGTCGTGGGCAGCTCATAGTGATCACGGACAGCGGCAAGGCCATGCGCCGCAAGATGTGGCCGGTCTACGCCCGAGGTATAGAGGCGGCACTTGGGCGCCACCTATCGGTCAAGCAGACCGAGGCTTTGGATGATCTGCTAGGAACGCTAATCGAGGGCCAAGGGAATGAAACGAGGCGTTGATGCCCGCTTCAGAATTTCTGGGTTGACGTCCCGGCGATGGCGGAGATGGGTCACAAACAGACCGACCGCCCCTTAGATCACCCCAACCCAATCCTCAAGCCGCGAAGCGGCGATGCAGCGTCTCGGGCCACTGCGCGGTGAGATAGCGGAACAGCCAGTTACCGCTGCGCTTGAGACGCAAATAACTGTGCTTCAGATCGAGCACCAGCGTAATGCGCCGGCTCACGCAGTTGAGCTCGCCGTGATCGTGAGTCGCGATCTGCTTGAAGCCCATGACCCGCGTATGAAAACCCAGCGGACTGTGCGGGTCGTCCTCGAACACGTCGGTAATGACGTGCGTATAACCGCGCAGCACCATCTCTCGCGTCGCTGCCCGCATCAACGCCGCGGCGAGCATGAGGTTGCCGCGATGCTCGGGGACCACGGCGAAGCGCCCAACCTCCGCAATGCGCGTGCCGCTCAGAAAGCGCTCGATGTCGATGCTCGGGTCAGTGAACTGCAGACCATACTCCAGGTACTGCCTGACCGGGGGATCGAAGAGCGTGCGCAGCACGCCGGCCGGCTGCCCATCGATACTCACGATGTACCAGGCGACATCCCGTCGCCGCACGTCGCTTCGGGTGATCTGGCTTTCGGGGTCGCTCACCCAGCCCTTTTCACCTTGATAAGTCGCGGCGAGCACGGTAAGCGCCGCGCGCCTTGCAGTCTCAGTGAAGATCCGTGCAGCTTTGATCCGCTTGCTCTCATCGACCACGGCTCGCTCCATCGGTCCAGATCCTGTGTGAAAGTCTTGCTATCTCGCCCATGATGATCGCGTGCCAGGCACGCACCTCATCCAGGGACGCCTGCGCCTCAGCCGGCCTTTGCGGAGCGATGGGTGCTCCGATGACCAGCTGCATCACTGACTTCGTTCGTGTCGTGCGGCCCGCTTCGGCATCGGGAAAGCGGATACCCATCGGCACCACGGGGACGCCGACTTCGAGTGAGAGCCGTGCCGCCCCGTGGCGCCCGCGCAGCATCATGCGGTCGTCGTAGTTGATCTGCCCCTCCGGGAAGATGCCGACCGAGCGGCCGGCCACGAGATGATCCCTGGCATCGTGACGCGGTGCCGGGAGATGCCTGTAGAGCCTCTTGAGGAAGTTCAGCGCCGGCGGCCGCGCGGGCTTGCGCAGGACGGTGACCACGCCCGAACGCCGGTAGATGAGGCCGAGACCGGGGAAGATCCTGTAGTTCCAGTCGGCGAGAAAGTGGATGCGCTTTCCGCCCCTGTTGAGGAACAGTAGGGACGGCACCAGTATGGATTCGTGCATCGTGCTGTGATTGGCGGCCAGGATGAACGGATCCCGCGCCGGAAGCACGTGCTGCAGTCCTTCGATCGATACGATGTACCGGGATGCGAGCAACGACAGCCCACGCAGCAGAAGGCGATCGGGCGCGCCGAGATAGGGCAGATCACATCCAAGAATACCGCCGGGCGTCCGCGTTTGGAGGGCGGATCGCCCAAGAGCCGTCGTTCCGGCACTGTCGGTGGTCCACATCACGGCACCTCCGATAAGGTTTCCTCATATCGGGCGATTCCGTATCAGCGGCATGACGTTACGATTGCGGATTGATGAATGCAGGGAGTGCGGGGCAAAGGCGATTTCTCGGACTTGTCATTAGCGCTGCCGACGCTTCTGTCCTAGGGTTGGCGAGCAGCAGCCGAAAGCTCGAACGCTGAGGATAGATGCATGAAAGCCTTCTCGCACGTCCTTCTGGCTTGTTTGCTGGCGATCGTCTCGACCGGCGCCAGAGCTGAATTGAGCGTCGGATCGCCCGCGCCAACCTTCGCCATCCAAGCTGCGCTCGGCGGTAAGGACACCGTCTTTGATCTGGCGAAGTCCCTGACCACGGGACCGGTCGTTGTCTATTTCTATCCGAAGAGCTTCACATCCGTCTGCACGGAAGAGGCCCGCCTATTTGCCGAAGCCATGGAGCAATTCGAAAAGCTGGGCGCCTCAGTGATCGGCATCTCGACGGACACCCTGGAGACTCAGCGCGAGTTCTCGAGACTGGAATGTCGCGACAAATTCCCGGTTGGTGCCGATCCTGACGGACGCATCGTGCGCGCCTACGATGCCGCGCGGGGAACCGCTTCCCGCGTCATGGCGAGCCGCACGTCTTACGTGATTGCGCCAGGAGGCACCGTCCACGCCGTCCTCACGTCCTCGGACGCTGAAAGCCACATCCAATTCGCTCTCAAGTCTATCCGCGCATGGAAGGCGAAGAGCTGAGGCAGAGGATCGCGAGGTTCCGGCCTCATCCGCCAGCGTCTCGACCGTCCAGGCGTGCACGGGGCGAGATGGGCCCCTTCACAGGCCGATGAATATACCGAACATCAGCACAACAGCCCAAACGACGATGTGAACACTGGAACTGGCCGGCTCAGGCTGGGGTGCGTCGTACCAGTAGGACTGGTACCAGGAGCGGTCGACCTCGAAAGCATGGGGAAAATCGAGCAGGTTCTTTTCGCGCTGTGATTTCATCATTTTCATCTCCATCGGTTGTCGTCTGAACCTGATGGATGATGGCTGCAGCAGGCGCCGGACGCTTAACCGATGCCTTACATTTCGCTCATCGGTACCTGACTTTCTTCGACACGCGATGTTAGTTTGAGACGCGCTGCTGCCTGAGGAATGATCACTTGCGGTATCATTTTGAAGACTGCGTGCTCGATACCGACCAGCGCGAGCTGCGTCGCGGTAACCGCGCGGTCTCCGTCGCGCCCCAGGTATTCGATCTTCTTGCCTACTTGATTGCCAACCGCGAGCACGTCGTGACCAAGGACCAGTTGATCGAAGCGATCTGGCAAGGGCGGATCGTTTCGGACGCAGCGCTGACCACCCGTCTTAATGTCGCGCGCAGCTCGATCGGCGACAGCGGCGCGGAGCAGCGCATGATCAAGACGCTGCCGCGCAAGGGTTTCCGCTTCATCGTCGAAGCACGGGAGGAGCACGCCTCGACCAGCGTCACTTCCGTCGCCGTCTCCGGTGCGTCGGAGAAACCGGCGCTCGCACTTCCTGACAAGCCGTCCATCGCGGTTCTACCCTTCACCAATCTGAGTGGAGATCCAGAGCAGGAGTATTTCGCCGACGGTGTCGTGGAAGACATCATCGCCGGCCTGTCGCGCCTGCGCTGGCTGTTCGTGATCGCGCGCAATTCGAGCTTCGTCTACAAGGGCAAGAATGTCGACATCAAGCAGGTCGGCAGGGAACTCGGCGTCCGCTACGTGCTCGAGGGCAGTGTCCGCAAGTCCGCCAATCAGTTGCGCATCGCGTCTCAACTTGTCGACACCGCGACCGGGGGCAGTCTCTATGCCAATCGCTACGACGGCACGATCGGCGAAATATTCGAGTTTCAGGATCGCGTGACGGAGAGTGTCGTCGGTGCCCTGGCCCCGAAGCTCGAGCAGGCGGAGATCGTGCGGGCCCAACGCAAGACCGAGAACCTCGACGCCTATGATCACTATTTGCGCGGGCTGGCAGCCTTCTATCAATGGACGAAGGAAGGAACCGAACAAGCGCTGGTGATGTGGCGCCGCGCAATCGAGCTCGATCCGAGCTTTACATTGGCGTACGCGCTCGCGGCAATCATCTATTTCCGCCGCAAGTCGTTCGGCTGGTACACTGCTCTGGAGGAAGACCGCGCCCAATGCGCCCGGTTTGCACGCCACGCCATCCGGTACGGCGATGACGATGCTGCAGCACTAGCCCGCGCCGGTCTGGCGCTCACCTTTGTCTGTGGAGAGCTGGACGAAGGCGCCGCCAGCACCGAGCGGGCCGTCAGGCTCAATCCAAACCTTGCCTCGACGCGTTACGCAAGTGGTTGGATCAAGATCTGGCTCGGAGAGCCGGAAGCCGCCATGGAACATTTCGCCCAGGCGATGCGTCTCAGCCCCTTCGATCCTCTGCTGGCGATCATGCAAGTGGGTATGGCCCACGCATATTTCTACACCTGCCGCTACGACGAGGCGTCGACATGGGCCGAAGCGGCCATCGCGGAACAGCCGGATGGTATACCGGGGGTTCGTATCGGCGCAGCAAGCCACGCCGAGGCCGGCCGCATGGCGAGAGCAAAGGAGCTGGTAGCGCGGCTGCGTCAGTTGCGCCCCGATGTACGGATCTCGACAGTCGAAACGGCGTTCGGACCCTATCGGCGGCGGGAGCATGTGACGAAGTACAAGGATGCCCTTCGGAAAGCCGGCCTGCCGGAGTGAGTATCGGCGCGGCCGATACTCACTCTTCCGCGCCCTCGCCAACTGCACGCTGCTCACGCCGGACACGACCAGCCAATCAGGCGCCACCCTCGTATTTGAACGAGACCTTCAGGCGGCTGCGATAGGCCTTCACCTTGCCGTCCTCGACGATGAGATCCTGCTGCACCACTTCAGCAATGCGCAGGTCTCGCAGAGATTGGCCGGCGCGCTCGACTGCGCTCTTGGCAGCCAGTTCCCAAGAGTCCGAGCTTGTCCCGACGAGTTCGATGATCTTGTAAACGCTATTCGGCATCGCGCGCCTCCTGCCCTTACATCGGTGAGGCCCGGCGAACATCGCGCCATGAGAGCGGTCGATGTTCGTCCGTCTCAGCAGGAATCGCGTACCATCTGCCGCTGAAGGCGTCAATTTGCGCGATAGGGCCGACGCTCAACTACCCATTCCGATACGTGTAGCTGTAGCCGTTGATCGCCGGCGCGCCGCCGAGATGGGCGTAAAGAACCTTCGAGCCTTCGGGGAAATAGCCCTTCTTCACGAGGTCGATCATGCCCTGCATGGATTTTCCCTCGTACACGGGATCCGTGATCATGGCCTCGGTGCGCGCGGCGAGACGAATTGCGTCGTTCGTCTCCGCACTTGGCACACCATAGGCAGGATAGGCGTAGTCGTTGATGATCACGATCTCGTCGTCGCGCACTTTGCGGCCGAGTTCGACCAGTTCGGCGGTCTGATCGACGATCTGGCGCACCTGCTCGCGTGTCTGCACAGGCGTACCCGAGGCGTCGATACCGATCACGCGATCGGCGCGATTGTCATCCGCAAAACCGACGATCATGCCGGCCTGCGTCGAGCCCGTGACGACGCACACGATGATGTAGTCGAACTTCACGCCCATCTGCTTTTCCTGCGCGCGCACTTCCTCGGCAAAGCCGACATAGCCGAGCCCGCCGTACTTGTGCACCGAGGCGCCGGCCGGAATGCCGTACGGCTTGCCGCCCGCATCCTTCACGGACTGGATGGCGTCCTCCCAGCTCTTGCGAATGCCGATGTCGAAGCCGTCGGGCACGATGCGGCTGTCGGCGCCCATAAGGCGGGTCATCAGGATATTGCCGACGCGGTCGTAGACAGCATCCTCGTGCGGCACCCAGCTTTCCTGGATGACGACGCACTTCATGCCGATCTTGGCCGCCGTCGCCGCAACCATGCGCGTGTGGTTCGACTGCACGCCGCCGATCGAGACGAGCGTGTCGGCGTTCGATGCAATGGCATCCGGCACGATGTACTCGAGCTTGCGCAGCTTATTGCCGCCCATGGCGAGGCCCGAGTTGCAGTCGTCGCGCTTGGCGTAGATCTGGACCTTGCCGCCAATGGCCGCCGTGAGGCGCGGGAGATGTTCGATCGGCGTCGGGCCGAAGGTGAGTGGATAGCGTTCGAACTTGTCGAGCCTGAGCATGATCGTCTCCGGATGGCATTGGCGAATTTGCCTGGAGGCTAGCTCATATCAGGAGGCAGGTGCTTTCGATCTCGATGGATTTATTGCATTCTAATCGTGTTTCATCAGCACCAAGTAAGAGAATACGTCCGAAAATGCCGCCAAGAATGAAAGATCCTTCCAAGACATCCAACCTGGACCGTCTCGACCGCCGCATTCTCCAGCGGCTGCAGCGCGACGGGCGCATGAGCAATGCCGACCTCGCCAAGGCGGTGAATGCCAGCCCGGCGACCTGCCACCGGCGCACCGAGCAGCTCTTCAAAAACGGCTACATCCGTCGCGTGCGTGCCGAGATCGCGCCCGAGAAGGTCGAGCGCGGCGCGCTCGTCATCGTCGGCGTCGTTCTCGACCGCTCGACACCGGAGAGCTTCGGCGCCTTCGAGGCGGCCATCAAGAAACTGCCGTTCGTGCTCGACTGCCATCTCGTGGCGGGCGACTTCGATTTCTTTCTCAAGATCCGCGTGCGGGACATGGCCGATTTCAATCGCCTGCACGGCGAGCAGCTCATCGCGTTACCTGCCGTGCGCCAGACACGCACGTTCTTCGTGATGAAGGAGGTCGTCGACAACGCGCTTTTGGATTTTTAGCGCTTAGTGCGAGGACGCCGTCTCTTGCCGACGGCGTCGACGGCCGCCTGTCCGAGACGATGCGCTGCCGCGCGAAGCTCATCTATCGGATGGCCCGAGTAGCCTAGGATGAAACCCTCTGGGCCGCCGGCCGTGATCTGTGTCTCGGAAAGAAGCTTCGCTTCGATATTGGCAATCTCGCGAATGCGCTCCGCCTGCTGCTTTGAGGTGCCATCGGGAAGGCGCGCGACGAGATGGAGGCCCTGCGCCGGCCCATAGAGCTCGAGAGCATTGCCCGCAGCCTCACTGAGCGCCGTGACCACGACGTCGCGCGCTTCCCTGTATCGCGTGCGCATGCGGCGTGTATGTCGCGCCAGCGCACCATCGGCCATCAATGCCGCGACCGCATCCTGCATGAACCGCGGCGGAAACCGATCCACGGACGCGCGTATGGCGATCACGCGTGTCGCGATCTCCGCCGGAAGAACCATGTAGGCGAGACGTAGACCGGCGAAGAGTATCTTGGTGAACGTGCCGATGTAGATGACGCGCTCGCCGCCGATCCCCGCCAGCGCGGTCAGCGGCGGTCCGGCAAATCGATACTCGCTGTCGTAGTCGTCCTCGATGATCCAGCTGTCCGTCGCGCGCGCCCAATCGATGAGGGCAATGCGGCGACGCATGCTCATGGTGACGCCGGACGGGAACTGGTGCGACGGCGTGACGTAGGCGGCGCGCGCCCTGGCCTTCGTGCGAAGGCCGGCGGCCACATCGATCCCCTCGTCGTCGACAGGCACCGGAATGAGCTTCATGCCGGCCGTCCGCAGCGTGAAGTGCGTCGCGTAGTAGCCCGGGTTCTCCATCCAGATGGCATCGCCGCGCGTCAGCAGCGCCTCGACGCAAAGACGGAGCGCATGTTGGGTGCCGCTGACGATGACGATGCATTCCGGGTCGCAGCGCACGCCGCGGTGGACGGCGAGATGCTGCGCGATCTGCTCGCGTAGCTTAGCGCTGCCGCGCGGATCGCCGTATCCGATTTCCTCCACTCCGGCCGTTACGACATGGTGCCTCAGATAGCCGCCGAGGCGGCGCAGCAGATCGTCGTCCACGAACGTATGACCGAGCGCGAACGGACGCCGCTTAGCCGGCGCGAAGCTCGTGGCCAGAGGCCGTGGAGCCGCTTGCGGCGCCTGAATGTAGCGACTCACGTAGGTGCCGGCGCCGTGCCGCGCCTCCAGCAGCCCGTCACTGACGAGATGCTCATAGGCGGCAACAATCGCATTCCGCCGCACGCCGAGCTGCTCAGCGAGATCCCGGCTCGATGGAAGCTGGGTTCCGGCCTGCAGCCGGCCCTCCACGATCGCTGCACGAAGCGCTGCATGCACCCGGCTGTTCTGGTTCCGGATGGCTGCGTCGAGTTCGATGGGCAGGTCGAGAGCGCGCTGCCTCGCGCGCAAAGTGGTTGCAGGCTTCATAGCAAAGTGGACCTCGATTTCGACCACTCTGCGCATTCATTCTAAGGTGGTCAACTCCCGAGGAGCCCACCATGGCTGATGGCCAGAGCTATCCCGTCGACGAGATCAACAAGGTCAAGCGGCGCCACGACCGTGGTCACTACGACCACGAGACCGTCCATGCGCTCCTCGATGCGGCCGTGCTCTGCCATGTCTCGTACGTGATCGACGGCCAGCCATACTGCACGCCGACCTTGTTCTGGCGCGAGGGCACGCGCCTCTACTGGCACGGCAGCAGCGCCAGTCGGATGCTGCGCAATCTCTCCGAGGGCGAGCCGGCCTGCCTGACCGTGACGCACCTCGACAGCCTCGTTCTCGCGCGCTGCGGCTTCAATCATTCCGCCGACTATCGCTCGGTCATGGCCTTCGGCAAGGCGCGCATCGTCGAGGATCAAGCCGAGAAGGAGCAGGCGCTGGTCATGATGGTCGATCGCTTCTTCCCCGGCCGCACAGCGCAGCTCCGCCAGAGCGACAAGCAGGAAATCAAGGCCACGGCCGTCATCTACATGGACATCGAGAAGGCCTCGGCGAAGATCCGCGCCAAGGGCGTCGCCGATGATGACGAGGATTATCTCCTGCCCATCTATGCCGAGCGCATGCCCATCCATACGGTGATCGGCACGCCGGAGCCATGTTCCAGGCTTCTAGAAGGAGTCGTGCGGCCTGCCAATCTCGCGCCCTACGCAGCGGGGCGCGCGCTCGAGGAGGCCGCACGAGAGTCATATGCTGTGGCTTATGCCACGATCGAAGAGGCGTGAGGCGCTCTAGGCGACAGCGTAGATGAGACTCGCGCGACCATCGGGACGTTGCTCGACTCTGCGAAGCGCGAGTCCGCGGCGACTCTGTATCGTCTCGAACAACGCCTTTCCTTCGCCCGCGACGAGCGGATAGACGAGAAGTCGAAGCTCATCGACGAGACCTGCCTCGATGAGGCTTGCCGTCGTCCGCCCACCGCCGACGAGATAGATGCCCTTGCCCGGCTGCTTCTTGAGTGACGCTACATCATCCTGGCTCCGGATGACGTGCGCGGAGGGCCACGCTGCCGAGGCAATCGAGCGAGAGAGCACATAGTGCGGCGTTCGTTCCGCGAACTCGGCCCATTCAAGTTCTGCCGGCGTCGGCGCCTCGCCCGTGATCCACACGGGCGTGCGCGGCGCGTCGCGGATGGCCGTCCAGTAGCGCTCGTAGCCAGGGTACATGCCGCCACCGAGCATGCAGGCATCGATCTCGGATGTGAGACCGTAGTCTTCCGACCACGCGTGCACCCAGTCGGCCATGCCTTCCGGACCTTCCATCTTCCCGTCGAGGGAGATCTTCATCCCAGCAATAAGCTTACGCATTTGAACCTCCACGTGGCGGTGCCATCAGACGCCCAGACGGCGCTGGTATTCCTTTTGAAGCCGCGGGAACTGATCCCAGAAGGGCTGTGGCTCCGTCCCGCTCACGCGCGCAACCAGCACATCGAGATGGTTGTGCCAGCCGGGACCGACCTTGATCAGCACGTCGCGACTTGGAATGCCGCGATGGATCACCGTGAGCAGAACGCGCTCGCCGCGCGGCGCCAGCTCGAAAGTCACGGTGCCGCTCGTGTACCAGGTGAAGGTGATCCGGTTTGGCGGATCGAGCTCGGTAATGCGACTCTCCATGCTGTGCTCAGGATTGAAGCCCGGTGGCGGGGTCCCCGGATTTTCCATGAGCTCGTTGTTGCGCCACGTCAGCATGAACGGAGCGCCGACCTCGAGCTTCATGTCGCCCGCGGCGAGCCACTTGCGGCGCAAGTCGCTGTCCGTGAGGTAGGCCCAGATCCTTTCGATGGGGCCGGGCAGGAAACGCTGGATGGTCAGTGTCGTTGGCTCTGTCAGGACGCCGTAGTCTTCGTCGGGTGCGAGGTCACTCATGACTTTACTCCTCTCTTCGGGGCAGGTTTGGTTGCGGATTTCTTGCGGGCATCGTCCTCGCGCAGAAGACGTTCGAGAACGTTGAGGCGATCCGTCCAGAAGCGCTCGTAGAAGCTCAGCCAGCCGTGCGCACCAGCGAGCGGTGCCGGCGCGAGACGGCACATGTGCGTGCGGCCGCGCACCTCGCGGTGGATGAGACCGGCGTTCTCCAGTGCCTTGATGTGCTTCGACGCCGCAGCCAGCGACATGTCGAAGGGCTCGGCAAGCTGGCTCACCGTGCGCTCGCCTCGGCTCAGCTCGCGCAGCATTCGCCGGCGCGTGGCATCGCCGAGAGCATGAAAGACGGCATCGAGTTCGGAGGCGCTATGTTCAACCATGAGGTTGAATATATGGGTGCGCGAAACGACTGTCAACCAGTTGGTTGAACGAATTGCTGCGAGGGCGAGCCCGCCTGGCTTTCGGCGAGGCCTAGTCGCGCCGTTCGGGAGTGGTCAGGCGCCCATATCGCCGAAGGGTTTCGCACACCCTCATTCGGGGTTCTCCCTCATTTTCCGGGGCGTCCTTTACGGCGACCTTCCAAGCTGCAGCGAGGCAAGCAATGGAGACGAGGCCGTGAGATTTCTCGACACGCAAGTAACTGCCAGCGTTCTGCTGACGGCCGCGAGTGCCATTGCTTTTGCGCAGGCACCCACCGGCAAATCTGTCCCGGTTACAGTCGAGAATTTTGCTCGTGCCGAGTCGGATTTGTACATGGGGCGGGCCGTGCAGGATGGTGGTCTCGGCCAGTTCACCCACAACCGCACGCCGACGGAGATCGACAAGCAGACCGTCATCCGCATGAACCGGGATACGCTGTATTCCGCGGCGGTGTTCGACCTCGATGCAGGCCCCGTGACGATCGCGCTCCCGAATGCGGGCAAGCGTTTCATGTCACTGCAGGCCATAAGCGAGGATCACTACGTACCGGTCGTGGCGTATGGCCCCAAGCCCGTTACCCTGAGCAGAGAGAACGTCGGAACACGATACGTACTTGCAGCCGTTCGGACGCTCGTCGATCCGTCCGATGCGAAGGATCTGCAAGAGGTCCATGCTCTACAGGACGGCATCAAGGTAAGTCAGAAGAGCCCGGGAAATTTCCAGGTCCCGAACTGGGATGAAGCATCTCAGAAGAAGGTGCGCGACGCGCTCCTGATACTCGCGACAACGACCGGCGGATTCAGAAATGCCTTCGGCGCCAAGGGGCAGGTCGATCCTGTGCGGCATCTCATTGCCACGGCCGCGGGCTGGGGCGGCAATCCCGACAAGGACGCCACGTACCTGAGCTACACGCCAGCGAAGAACGACGGCGAAACCGTCTACAAGCTGAGGGTCGGGCAGGTGCCAGTGAACGGCTTCTGGTCCATCAGCGTCTACAATGCCGATGGCTACTTCCAGAAGAACGACCTAAACGCCTATTCGGTGAACAACATCACCGCCGCGAAGGATCGTGATGGGTACACCAGCGTCCAGTTCGGCGGCTGCGATGGGCGCATCCCGAATTGCATCCCGACTGTAAAGGGATGGAACTACACCGTCCGGCTCTATCGCCCGCGCTCTGAGATCCTCGCCGGCACATGGAAGTTCCCGGAGGCGCAGCCAATCGAATTCACATCGCGCGCGATCAAGTAGCGGATCGTGCAGGAGCGTCGCCCATAAACATTGCCCGTGCTATCCTGCCGCCGATTCCACACTATTAGACGGCTGGCTCGATGCGAGAGATTCTGCGTCACTTGACGTCAAAGGAGATCGCGACTCTTCCCGATCAGGATCTTCAGCGCGCCATTTTGAATGCCATGGCTGAACGCGCGCGCGATCGCACCGCTGGAATGGCGAATTTGCATCAGCCGGCAGCCGAGATCGTCAATCACGCAGCCTCTATTGAGGGCATCCAAGCACAGGAACGTCAGGAGTTGGGCAAGTTGCTGGAGCGGAATTTCCGCCGTGCATTTAAGGCTCTCGATGAGATGGGCCTTATTGAACCGGCGCCGGGGCCGAACGGTGCGAACGGATTCGTCCTGCTCACCCACGAAGGGAAAGCAGCAGCGGCGGAAACACTCGACTTCCAGCTAGTACGGGCGCGGAATCGCCTGCATCGAGAGATGCTTCATCCAAAGCTTCGCGGTAAGCCCTATGAGGATTTTGCTAACGGGCATCCCAACTCAGCGATTCAAGAAGCCTACAAGATCGTCGACATTGAGGTCGGTACGGCCGCACAAGCTCCGAACGCATTCGGTGTGAACCTGCTGCAGGCATTTGATCATGATAAAGGGCCGCTTACTGACTTCACGGAGAACGAGCCAACGAGGAAAGCGCTCGCTCGCTTGTTCGCAGGTGCGATGGGTCGCTTTCGCAATAGTAGCACACACACTCACCGCGCCTTTCCTGACTTAAACGAGGCGATTGAGGAACTCATGGTAGCGAGCAGACTGCTACGTTTCCTGGATGAGCCCAATCGGCGATAATTTAGGGCAGGCGCGCGCGGCGGCTCAACCCTTCCACGTCTCGGGATCGCGGATGGCACTGACGAGCGCGTCGCGGCACACGTCCATGAGGCGGCGGCCCTTGTCGGCCGTGGAGCGGCGCGCATCACCGACGACACCCGTCGGCGTGAACTCGCCATACGAGCGGTGACGCAGCACTTGCAGCGGCAGTGGAGTCTGGCGCGACGGCCCAACCGCCTCGGGCAGCTTCTCGGCGCGCACGAGATCGGGCGCGACGGCCATCATCATGGAGGTCTCGCCCTCGCAGGCATGACGCACGCGCTCCTGATCCTCGAGGATGGCGGGCATGCCCGGCTGCGCCAGCTCGAAGTAGGTCGTTACGCGGATCGTGAGACCCGTTTCGCGTACGAAGTCCGGCAGGAAAGCCGAGAGCGCGCTGATGTTGCCACCATGGCCATTGACGATGAACACGCGCTTGAAGCCGTGCCGCTCGATGCTCTTGAGGAAGGCGAGCAGCACCGCGCGATAGGTCGGGATGTCGAACGTGAACGTGCCGCCGCGCTGCATGTGATGCTCGGCCATGCCGCACCAGAGCGTCGGTGCGACGACGATCGGCATTTCGGCGATCAATGCTTCCGCTGCGCGCTGACACACCGTCTCGCAGAGCACGGTATCGACGCCGACGGCCATGTGCGGCCCATGCTGCTCCATGGAGGCAACGGGCATGACCACTAGCGCACCGGCCTTGGATTTCTCGACCAGCTCCGGCGCGGTCAGCTCCTTCCACATCACCGACTTGGCCATCGCGACACTACTCCTTGATCTTTTGGCCGGTCTTCTGCCAATCGGCGAGGAAGATTTCGATGCCCTTGTCGGTCAGTGGATGCTTGACCAGAGCGTGCAGGATCTTCGGTGGGATGGTCGCGACGTCCGCGCCAGCAAGCGCCACCTGCTTGACGTGCTCCTCCGAGCGGATGGAAGCTGCGAGGATCTCCGTGCCGAGGTCCGGGTAGTTGTCGTAGATCGTGCGAATCTCCTGGATCAGCTCGACGCCGTTCTGACCGATGTCATCGAGGCGGCCGATGAACGGCGAGATGAACGTCGCGCCGGCCTTGGCGGCGAGCAGCGCCTGGTTCGCCGAGAAGCACAGCGTCACATTGACCATGATGTCATCGTCGGTCAGCGCGCGGCATGCCTTGAGCCCGTCCCAGGTGAGCGGCACCTTGACGGTCACGTTATCGGCGATCTCGGCGAGGATCGCGCCTTCGCGGATCATGCCCTCAGCATCGAGCGCCGTGACCTCGGCCGAGACGGGGCCGTCCACGATGTCGCAGATCTCTTCGATGATGGTCTTGAAATCGCGCCCAGTTTTCGCCACCAGGGAGGGGTTCGT
>JAEZAW010000030.1 GCA_023430315.1 Pseudomonadota bacterium
TGGAGATTGGCGCGCGCGAGCATCTCGGCCGTGTGCTGGCCGCCGCCGGCCATCTGGCGCACGAGTGTCGGGCTCATCTTGTCGCGCCATTTCGGGAGCTGGTCGGCGAAGCGGGCGTTCCAGAGCGCGGTCGAGACGACGAGCCACATGGGCTCGGTCGGCTCCATGTCGTCGCCCATAGGCTCGACGATAGCACCGAGATCACCGAGCGCGTCGGCGACATCCTCGCAGCGTGAGAGGATCTCGCTGTCGACGACGGTATTGCCGACGTAGGGCCGCCAGCCAATGCGCACGCCCTTGAGATCGCCCTCGCCGCGCGCGGCTTCGACGAGCCCCTCAGTCGAAGCGCCGAAGGAGTGGATGTCGCTCGGGTCGGCGCCACCCATGGCTTCGAGCATGAGCGCCGTGTCCATGACGTTACGCGTCGTCGGCGTGATGTAGGACATGTTGCCGAAGGTGTCGGGCGCCATGTCGTGCGGGACGAGGCCGAGCGATTGCTTGAAGCCGACGACACCGCAGCAGGCCGCGGGAATGCGCGTCGATCCCCCGGCATCAGTCGCGATTGCGAGCGGGCCGACGCCGACGGCCATGGCCGCTGCCGCGCCGCCCGAGGATCCACCGCAGGTGCGGCCGGCATCATAGGGATTGCACGTGCGGCCGAAGAGCGGCGCCTCGGTGAAGGGCATGTGCCCGAACTCCGGCGTCGTCGTCTTGCCCATGAGGATGGCACCGGCTGCCTTCAGACGCGCAACGGATACCGCATCGGCGGCAGGAACGTTGTCAGCGTACATGTGCGAGGCGAAAGTCGTGCGCACGCCCTTGGTGTTCACGAGATCCTTCACGTGCAGCGGTACGCCATGAAGCGGACCGACCGCGTCACCGCGCGCGATCGCAGCGTCCGCCGCCTTGGCATCGCGCAGCGCGTCCTCGGCACAGATCGTGATGAAGCAGTTGAGCGCGGCCTGCGCCTTCTCGGCGCGCGCGAGCGTCGCCTGCATGACCTCGTGCGCGGAAGCCTTGCGGTCGCGGATAAGGGCCGCGATCTCGGCAGCGCCGAGCCATGCAAACGAATTAGGCATTGCGGATCGGTTCTCCTTGGCGAGGCGCGGCAGCCGCGCGCAGTCAGTTTAAGGGATCGCCAGCGCGGGAGTCGAACAGAGAAAGTCCGGTGCAGATCAGATGCGCCGGAGGACGGAGCGCGTACGATGTACTTGCCACGAGAAGTCCGTTTCGGCGACGCTGGCGTCGTTGAGCGGGTCAGTGTGCTCTGCAGCATCGGTTCGGAAGGGCCAACGGCAAATGCCGGACGACGACACATCGGCGTGGGGATGGGGGCTCGATCTCCTTCTCTTCGTCCTACTGCCGTGCGCCTTGATGACGGGAATTGCGTATGTGTACATGACGTACTTCATGCCGCAGCCCTATGCCGGGGTCGTGCTGCAGGAGGGCGTCCAGTACGTGTCGGCGCGCCGGTTCGAGACGCATGGTCTCGAGGCCTTGGCCGCCGGCGGTAGCGCAATCGAGCGCAAGGCGTGGTCGCCGCCGGAAATCGCGAGCGGCATCCCGTCGACGCTCACCATCCTGATCCACGGCTACAACGCGCAGGAAGGCAAGGTCGCCCTCTACTTCGCCGATCTCGCGACATCGCTGCTGATCGACGCCAGGCACGTAGGGCCGCTGATCGTATTCGACTGGCCGGCGGTCTCAGTGCCTCTCGACGAGCAGCCGACGGCCGAGCGCCTCCGGCATGACTTGCACAGCCATACGAAGAACGCGTGGACCCAGCCGGCATATGAATTCAATGCCTACAAAATGGATCAGCGGAAAGCGGAGTCGGTCGGCGTCGCGGCATTCGCAACCCTGCTGAAGCAGCTCTCGGCGAAGCCCGACACCACCGTCCACGTCATCGCGCATAGCATGGGCTGCTATCTGCTCGCGCGCGCCATGCAGCAGCACCCGGCCGCGTTCTCGCGCATCGGATCGATGATCTGGCTGGCGCCCGATATCGACGTCGCGGAAATCGGCGAGCCGTGGTTTCGCACAGTGGTCGAGACGCTGAGAACCGGCCTGTTCGTCCACTATTCGCACAACGACACGACACTTTCGGTCCTGTCGCGGGCCGCCAATGGAGCGCCACGGCTCGGAGCAACCGGCCCCCGCGACGGCGGCGCCTCCATGCGCAAGCTGGAGTTCATCGACATGACCTCGGCGCTCGGCGCGGACAAGGTGCATACCGGATACCTCCGCAGAAACAGCCCGAGCCTGCCGCTGATCGCCAGGCAGATCGCAATCGTTCGCTGAGAGCGCGGAGCCGCATCAACCCTTTTGATAAGGCAGCAGGATCGGGGCGCATTGTCTCTTGCCAGACACCCCACTTTACGTGCAAGGAGTACAAGGCTCGAGCATCTGCCTGTCCGGACAACGCGCATGTCGTGTCCGCCGACGGAACAAGAAAAGCAACAAGCAGACTACGAGCCCAAGTCGCCGTTCTGGGAGGAACGTCTTTTGAATGAAATGAACGGAGCCGCGCGGGCGGCTCACGCTGTATCTTCCGTCGGCCGCGACGTGATTTCCGTCGACCGGCTATCACTGACTTATGGAACGAAGGACACGGGCGTCCTTGCCCTTTCCGACATCAGCTTTTCGATCGCCGACGGCGAATTCATATCGATCGTCGGGCCATCAGGCTGCGGCAAGTCCACGCTGCTGAAGATCCTCGCGGGCCTGCTGCCACCGAGCGAAGGCCAGGCGACGCTGAACGGCACGCCCATCAAGGGCGCGCGGCGCGACATCGGCGTCGTGTTCCAGACGCCGGTTCTGTTTCCCTGGCGCACCGTGCTCCAAAACGTCCTGCTACCCGCCGATGTGCAGGGCCTCGACAAGGAGAAGATGCGCAAACGCGCGATGGACCTCGTCCGCCTCGTCGGGCTCGAGGGCTTCGAGAACCGCTATCCGCGAGAGCTCTCCGGCGGCATGCAGCAGCGCGTCGGCATCATTCGCGCGCTCATTCACGACCCCGCGATCCTGCTCATGGACGAGCCGTTCGGCGCCCTCGATGCGATGACGCGCGAGAGCATGAACGTCGAACTGCAGCGCATCTGGATGGAGAGCGGCAAGACCATTCTCTTCATCACGCACTCGACCTCCGAGGCCGTCTATCTCGCCGACCGCGTAATCGTGATGACGGCACGACCCGGAAAAATCGGCGACGAATTCAAGGTCGACTTGCCACGGCCACGGCCGCTCGACGTCATGAACACCGAAGCCTTTGGTGCCTACGTGAAGCGCATCCGCGTCGCGCTCAATGCCGATGGAGGGCTGGACTGATGGGTGGCGTTAAAAACTTCGTCCTGAGACTGCTGCTCATCGCCGCCGTCCTGGCGGCTTGGGAAATCCTCGTGAAGCTCACGGCAGTTCCCGAGTACATCCTGCCGGCGCCGTCGCGCATCTTCTTCGCGATGTACAATGGCATCAAGACCAACGTCTATCCGGTGCACTTCTGGGTCACGCTCTCCGAGACGCTGCTTGGTTTCCTCGTCGGGACGGCTCTGGCTTTCATACTCGGCACGGTGGTCGCGCTGAGCCGCCGGGTCGAGTATTTTCTCTATCCGTTCATCGTGATGTTCCAGGCCATGCCGAAAGTCGCGCTGGCGCCGCTGATCATCGTCTGGTTCGGCCTCGGCCTCACCTCGAAGGTCATCAACGCGGCGCTCGTCGCCTTCTTCCCGCTGATGGTGAATACGATCGTCGGCCTGCGCTCGGCAGAGGAGGACCGCATCAATCTCATGCGCTCGCTCGCGGCTTCGCGCTCGCAGATCTTCTTCATGCTCCAGCTGCCGAACGCACTCCCCTACATTTTCGCCGGCCTCGAGATCGCGATGATCTTCGCGCTCATCGGCGCGATCGTCGCCGAGTTCGTCGGTGCAGAGCGGGGCCTCGGAATGCTCATCCAAAGCATGAACTTCAACATGGACGTGGCAGGACAGTTCTCGATCCTGCTGATCCTGTCGCTGCTCGGATTGGTTCTCAACGGCATCGTCGTGCTGGCGCGTCGCCGCCTTCTCTTCTGGGAAGTCGCGAACACGGGCGGCGATACGGACAACACTTCGCAAAAGGGAGGTTCGGTATGAAGAAAACAACAATTGCACTGGCTGCAGCGTTTGCAGGCGTCGGCAGCCTGCTCGCCATTTCGGCTGCCGAAGCACAGACGACGGTCCGCGTCGGCTGGTGCGCCCGCACGATCAGTTCGGCTGCCGCTCCTTATGCGATTGCCACCAAGCTCGGCTGGTACGATAAGCTCGGCGTCAAGGTCGAGCTTGTCCCGCTGCCGGGATCGGGCGATTGCGCGAAGTTCGTTGCAACGGGTGAGACATTGCTGGCGCTGCCATCGGTGGAGCCCGTTGCGGTGATGCGCAGCCAGGGCGCCAAGCTCAAGACGTTTTACACGGCCTACCAGGGCAATATCTACGGCGTCGCTGTACCTGTCGACAGCCCGATCAAGACAACCGCCGACCTCAAGGGCAAGAAGATTGGCGTCATCGGGATGGCATCCGCCAGCGCCATCATCGTCCGCGCGCTCGCTAAGGAAGAGGGCCTGGATCCCGACAAGGACATCTCGGTCGTCGTCGCTGGTGAAGCGGGGCAGACCGCGGCCCTCGTCCGCAATGGGTCGGTCGATGCGCTCTCACAGTTCGATACGCAGTACGCCCTCGTCGAGAATGCGGGCGTGAAGCTGCGCCGCCTGAAGCACCCTTCCATCGACAAGTTTCCCTCGAATGGCTTCATCGCGCTCGAGGACACACTCACAAACAAGCGGAAAGAGGCGGTCGCCGTTGCCCAGGGCTATGCCATGGGCACGCTGTTCGCGCTGAACAACCCGGAAGCCGCCATCCGCATTCTGTGGGAGATGTGGCCGCAGACGAAGTCGACCAGCAAGGACGAGGCCACCGCGCTTGCGCACGACATCTCGACGCTCAACGCCCGCGCGGTGTCCTGGCGTCTCGAGTCGGTCGGCGCGAAGAAGTGGGGTGAGAACCTCGTCGAGAACTATCAGGCCTATCTCGACTGGCTGCTGGCCAACGGTACGATCAAGGAGAAGGCCTCAGCGAAGGAGGTCGTCGACAACGCGCTCATCGACGACATCAACAAGTTCGACAGCGCTGCGGTCATCAAGGCGGCCAAGGAGTGGAAGGCGAAGTAGCGCCTCCGGCGATCCTATAATGACCGTGGCCGGAGACCTCGCGGTTTCCGGCCACGATTCATTTGAACTCGTCGATGATGACGTGGGTCGGCGTATCGCCGATGTTGGCACCGACGTGCGTCTGCGCGTCGGAGTAGAGTACGTCGCCCGCCTTGAACTCACGCGACAGCACCTTGCCATCGGGCAGCGTAATCGTCCGCTTGAAAGGCCCGAGCGCATAGAGCACGAAGGCCGAGTGGCGGTGCTGGTTCGTCTTCTCGCCCGGCATGTCGCGGTACTCGAGAACGCGGACGCGGTCGTTCTCGAACTTCAGCTTGTATTTGTCGCCGTCCGTCTGAAGAGGATCCTGCGCTAGCGCCGGCGCGCTGGCAAGCATGAGCAGGCACAGAGCAACCGCACGGCTCCACATCATCGCGCCTTCTCCCTCGATCACCTCGCACGGCTCGGTTCAATGAGCCATCAGCACCGGAATCTGCGCGTGCGCCAGCAGATGGCTCGTCGCGCCACCGAAGATCATGTGCCGCAAGCGGCTTTGCGTATAGGCGCCCTTGATGATGAGGTCGGCACCGAGCTTCATCGCTTCCTCGAGAAGCGCGTCGCCCGGCTTGCGTCCCCCTGTCCCAAGCGTCAGTTCGCGTGCGTTGATGCCGTGGCCGGCGAGCCAGTCGCAGCACTGCTCGCCCGAGGGGCCTGGGACGGTAATCCCCTCCATGGTGAGCACGATGACGGTCTTGGCACGTTTCAGCAGCGGCAGGGCATCGGCATTGGTGCGCGCCTGCTCCGTCGAGCGGTTCCAGGAAATGACGATCGTATCGCCGAACGATTTGACCGGCTTCGGCGGCGCGATCAGCACCGGGCGCCCACTTTCGAAGAGCACGCCTTCGAGCGTCGTCATGCGCGGCCCCGTCGCCTCCGCGGTCGGCCGGCCGAGCACTGTGATGTCATAGACGCGCGAGAGCGAACCGAGCCCCGCATCGTCGACCGAGGCGCCTGCCTTCCAGCGCCGCCGCGGCGTCTGGCGGCCGGTAAAGTAATGATCGAAGCCCTCCCGGGCCTTGGCCACATAGCCGCCATCGTTCCAATCGGCCGGCGGGAAGGTCACGGCCACGATCGGGTCCGGCGCCACGATCTCGACGTGGACGGGACGCAGCGCAATGCCCTCGACGAGGCTCTCGAACTTGGATGCAAGCAGATCGGCAGTCGCCAGCACGGACGGCATGCTGTCGCTTTGATCACATGGCACGAGGATGGTTTTCATAGCCCCTCCTTTTTCGGCGAGGGCTCAAGGCAGACGCTCGTCGCCCCGAGACCAACGCCCATAGCCCTCCGGGACGGTTCCCGCCAGCGACGGACGAATCGATGCCCGTTCGCCGGGCTTATGATGCGAGACTAACACGATAATCAGGAATTTGGGCAGAGGGAGATTGCGCGTCCGCGAGAGGCAGCCGCCGACATGAGCGGCTGCCAAAGGCGACAACTCACGCCGCGCGCAGACGTCCCGCGAGGCCGTCAGCTATCAGACGGCGCGTCTCGGGAATGCCGTAGAGAGCAATGAATGACCCGAAGCGCGGCCCCTGTGACTGGCCGAGCAAGACTTCGTAAATGGCGCGAAACCAATCGCGCAGCGTGTCCTTGTCGTAGCCGTTGGCCTTGCCGGCCTCATAGACAATATTCTGCAAAGTCTCGGCATCGGCATCGGCGGGCGCTTCAGCGAGCGCTTGCTCGAGCGCGGCAAGGGCTGCCGTCTCTGCATCCGTCGGCGCGCGAAACTTCTTCTCCGGCTTCACGAAGTCCGCGTAATAGCGCACCGCGTATCCGACGAGCTTGTCGAGGAGCGGATAGCGCTCGGGGCTCGCGCCGGGGACATGGCGCTTGATGAAGCCCCAGAGCACGCCCGCGTCGTGGGCATTCGAGGCCGAGACGAGATTCAGGAGCAGCGCGAAGGAGATCGGCAGCTCGGCCGCCGGCGGATGACCGGTGTGGATATGCCAGACGGGATTGTCGAGCCGCTGCTTCGGCGCTTCCGACGGAATCTTCGCGAGGAACGTGAGA
This sequence comes from Pseudomonadota bacterium, assembly GCA_023430315.1. GTDB lineage: Bacteria > Pseudomonadota > Alphaproteobacteria > Rhizobiales > Hyphomicrobiaceae. The sequence goes on from JAEZAW010000030.1 coordinate 7,253, forward strand.
TACTCGTCGACCGCGCGCGGAATCACGTCGAAGTAGAGCCGCTTGGCCGTCTTCGGCTTCTGATACATGAAGAGCGACAGGCTCTCCGGGCTCGCGTACGTGAGCCACTCCTCGATGGAAAGGCCATTGCCCTTGGTCTTGGAGATCTTCTGGCCCTTGTCGTCCAGGAAAAGCTCGTAGTTGAAGCCTTCGGGCGGCGTGGCGCCGAGCGCCCGACAGATCTTCGACGACAGCGTCACCGAGTCGATCAGATCCTTGCCCGCCATCTCGTAGTCGACGCCGAGCGCCGTCCAGCGGAGTGCCCAGTCCGCCTTCCACTGGCACTTGACGGCACCGCCTGTGACCTTGGTCTCGACCTTCGCACCCGTATCGGGATCGATATAGACGACCGTGCCAGCTTTAGGATTGCGCTCGATCATCGGCACCTGGAGCACGCGGCCCGTGCGCGGCGAGATCGGCAGGAAAGGCGAGTAGGTTGCGCGACGCTCCGGCCCGAGCGTCGGCAGGATGATGTCCATGACCCGATCATAGACCTCGAGCATGCGGAGCAGCGTCGCATCCATGGCGCCCGACTTGTAGGTCGACGTCGCCGACATGAACTCGTATTCGAAGCCGAACTGATCGAGAAAGGCGCGCAGCCGCGCGTTGTTGTGATGCGCGAAGCTTTCGTGTGTGCCGAAGGGATCGGGCACGCTCGTCAGCGGCTTCTCCAGATTTGCCGTGAGCAGGTCGCCATTCGGCACATTGCCAGGCACCTTGCGCAGGCCGTCCATGTCATCGGAAAAGCAGACGAGGCGCGTCTTGCGGCGCCCCTCGGTCAACACCTCGAAGGCATGGCGCACCATGCTCGTGCGTGCGACCTCGCCGAATGTACCGATATGCGGCAGACCCGAGGGACCATAGCCCGTCTCGAACAGCACGGAAACTTCCGGGTCCCGCTTGAGGCGATCCAGGCGTGCGATCAGCCGGCGCGCCTCCTCGAAGGGCCAGGCGCGGCAATCGTGGGCGACCGCGATCTCGTCGGGATCGATCCCCTGATGGGTGTTCGGAAGGTTCATGGCAGCGTGCGGCAGCGCAGCGGGCGCCGCCCTCTCTCTGTGGGCCTCGGACAGGTGGCGAACCCTATGGACCCGGGCACATGGCGTCAACGGCCGGTGAGGATCATAGCCGTGCGGATCGCCATATTCTCCATGGTTGGAAGCCTGAAGTCAGGTCCATCCCCGGAACACGGGAACATCGGCCCTGCCTCGACGTTTGCAAGAAATAGACAGGTCGCACGGCGTGCGACGATCGGCGCAAAACCAGCGCCGCAAGAGCCCATGCGCCGCGGCCGGCACGGCTCTTCATCCCATCAACCGACATGACGCAAAAAGGAGAACAATGATGAAAGTACGTGAAACCATGACACGAGATGTGGCCATTGCCAGCCCGGACCACACGATCGCCGATGCCGCACTGCTGATGGCCGAGCACGATTTCGGTGCCCTGCCGGTCGGCGAGGACAACCGTCTCGTCGGCATGATCACCGATCGGGACATCGCGCTCAGGGCCGTCGCGCACGGTCTCGGCCCCGACACTCCGGTCCATGCAATCATGACGCCCGATGTGAAATACTGCTTCGATGACGAGGATACAGCGCACGTTGCCCGCAACATGGGCGATCAGCGCATACGGCGCCTGCCCGTCGTGAACCGGGGCAAGCAGCTCGTCGGCATTCTCTCGCTCGGCGACGTGGCCGTGACGCACGCGCAACCCGCCGGCAAAGCGCTCGCCGGCATCTCGCGACCCGGCGGTCCGCATTCGCAATCGGACGGCCAGCTCATCTAATCAAGGACGCCTGGAAGCCTAGCCCACCCGGCAGCAGAGATCCTGCTGCCGGGCATTCTCGTGCGGGCTGTTCCGTCAGACCGCGTCCGACAGTAAAGTCACAAACAGGCGCGCCAGACGCCATCGCTATGCGGGAGGACACCATGCGCGACTACCAGACGGCCCATCGCGAAATGTCAGTCGCGACCGCCGAGAAGGACCTGCTGCAGGGCCGCCTCGGAACGGGTCTCAATGCGGCAGTTGAGTGCTGTGATCGCTGGGCATCTGGAGACCGTGTCGCGCTCGAATGGATCAGCCGCGACATGCAGCGCGAGACCGTCACTTTCGCAGCGCTGAAGGCGGAATCGGAACGCTTCGCAAGCCTGCTCAAGAAGGAGGGCATCGGCGAAGGCGATATCGTCGCCGGTCTCCTGCCGCGCATTCCCGAGCTGCTGGCGGTCGTGCTCGGTACGTGGCGGGCGGGCGCCGTCTACCAGCCGCTCTTCACGGCATTCGGGCCCAAGGCCATCGAAACGCGCATTGCCGGCGACAGCGGCAGCGGCGCCAAGCTCGTCATCACCGATCGTGCGAATCGCTCGAAGCTCGATGAGGTCGCGGATTGTCCGCCGGTTATCGAGGTCGACCGTACAGGCGTTACGCCGGGAACGCTGCCGCGCATTCTTGCGGACGAGCCCATAGGCGCCGCGCCCGTCATGCTCAAGGGCGAGGACCCGTTCGTGCTGCTCTACACCTCGGGCACGACGGGCAAGCCGAAGGCCGTGCTTTATCCGCTCACCATGCTGCTGCCCGTCGGCATCTACATGCGCGACGCGATCGACCTGCGGCCTGAGGATCGCTACTGGAACATTGCCGATCCCGGCTGGGCCTATGGGATGCTCTATGCCCTCATCGGGCCGCTGCTGCTCGGTCACACGACCACATTCTTCGAGGGTGGCTTCACAGTCGATGCGACGGTGCGCATCGTGCGCGATCTCGCCATCACGAATTTCGCCGGCGCGCCGACGGCCTATCGCCTGTTCATGGCTGCGGGGCCGGAAGCTGCGAAGGTCGCAGCCGGCACACTCCGCGTCGCATCGAGCGCGGGTGAGCCTCTCAATCCGGAAGTCGCGCGTTGGGCCAAGTCTGCACTCGACGTGCCCCTCAAGGATCACTACGGCCAGACCGAGACGGCCATGCTGGTCAATAATCACCACGCTCTGCGCCACACGGAAAAGGAAAGCTCGGCCGGCCAAGCCATGCCGGGCTTCCACCTCGAGGTGCTCGGCGATGATCTGAAGCCCGCGCCGACCGGCACACCCGGCATTCTCGCCGTGGACATGAGCCGATCGCCGCTCAACACCTTCAAGGGCTACTGGCGCGCGGAGACACCCGCCATTCAGGGCAAGTGGTATCTCACGGGCGATACCATGATGCGCGATGCGGACGGCCACTTCTTCTTCGTCGGGCGCAGCGACGACATCATCACGTCGTCCGGCTACCGCATCGGCCCCTTTGACGTCGAGAGCGCACTCATCGAGCACCCGGCCGTGGCCGAGGTCGGCGTCATCGGCAAGCCCGATCCCGAGCGCACCGAGATCGTCAAAGCCTTCATCGTGCTCAAGGCCGGGCACAGCGGCTCACCGGAGCTGACGGCAGAGCTGCAGGAGCACGTGCGCCGCCGCCTTGCGACCCACGCCTTCCCGCGCGAGATCGCCTATCTCACCGAGTTGCCGAAGACGCCGAGCGGCAAGATCCAGCGTTTCGTGCTCCGGCAGATGGGTTAGCCGAGCCGTTTCGGGGCCGCAGAGAGGGTTGTGCCACCCACCGGAAGCGCAACCACGCCGTTCCGGATGCGTTCATCAACCAAGGAATAGGGCTCTGCCGGCAGCAGCCTTGCCTGCGCTTGGGCGTTCAGGGTATGGCTGCGGCCAATATCGCCGCGCAATTGGAAGCGCTTTCCCGGCATTTTCCCGCCGCCATTGCGCAGCAGGCTGACCAGCATCCGACCGGCGCCGTGAGGCCGCCGATTTCCCTTCGATCTTCGCCGTAACTGGAGGACTCCATGGCCGTAAAAGTCGCAATCAACGGGTTCGGACGCATCGGGCGCAATGTTCTGCGCGCCATCGTCGAGAGCGGCCGCAAGGACATCCAGGTCGTCGCCATCAACGACCTCGGCCCGGTCGAGACGAACGCCCACCTCATGCGCTTCGACAGCGTGCATGGTCGCTTCCCCGGCGAGGTGAAAGTTTCCGGCGATACGATCGACGTCGGCACGGGTCCGATCAAGGTGACGGCCGTGCGCAATCCAGCCGAGCTGCCGCACAAGGATCTCGGCGTCGACATCGCGCTCGAGTGCACGGGCATCTTCACGTCGAAGGACAAAGCCTCGGCGCATCTCACGGCTGGCGCCAAGCGCGTCATCGTCTCCGCGCCCGCCGACAACGCCGACCTCACCGTCGTCTTTGGCGTGAACCACGACAAGTTGACCAAGGACCACCTCGTCATCTCGAATGCCTCGTGCACGACGAACTGCCTCGCGCCCGTCGCGAAAGTGCTGAACGACGCCGTCGGCATCGAGAAGGGCTTTATGACGACGATCCAAGCCTACACGGGCGACCAGCCGACGCTCGACACCATGCACAAGGATCTCTATCGCGCGCGCGCTGCCGCGCTCTCGATGATCCCGACCTCGACGGGTGCTGCGAAGGCCGTCGGCCTCGTACTGCCAGAGCTCAATGGCAAGC
>JAEZAW010000033.1 GCA_023430315.1 Pseudomonadota bacterium
GTTCTATGCCGAGCCCAGTCCCGTCTATTGCCGTGGCTGGGGTTGGGTCTACAGCCGTTGCGGCAGGTACGCGAAGTGGCGCTGCCTGAACTGGTAGAGACGCTCCGTTCTAGCCCTCCATTCTCGAGTGCGCTGGCAGTGCTGCCGGCAAATCGCTTAAATGCGAATTAAATTGGCGCGGCCCAATAAATCGGCCAGTGAACTTTGTTTCGTATAGATTTCCCGGAGAGGCTACAGGACCAGCCAATTCGGCCGTCACGCCAGGAGAGCACGCATGTCGAAACCCATTTTTCTCGTGGCCGCGACCGCTGCGACGATCGCCGCAACGTCGCTCGCAGCCGCTCCAGATGCCGAGGCGCACAAGTACAGGCGCGGAGGTGGCTGGGGCGGCGTTTACGTCGCGATCGGTCCGCCGATCGTCTATGGCGGTTATGATTATTATCGCGAAGGCCGTTACGTAGCTGGCCCGTATTACTACGGCGGTCGCTACGAGCCGTATTGCCACCACTGGGGCTGGGTCTACAGCCGTAGCGGCAAGGCCAAGTGGCGCTGCGTCGCCTGGTGAGCGCACTCCCCATCCCCACTCGCCGACCTGAGTGACGACGCTCGACGCGCCCTCCGACCTTCGGGTTCGGAGGGCGCTCGCGTTTTCAGAACATGGAATGAGACGTCAGCGGCAGACGAGCACGGGGATCGTCGTGTGCGTCAGCACCTTCTGCGTCTCACTGCCGAGCAGAACTGCGGAGAGACCGCGGCGGCCATGCGAGGCCATCACGATCAGATTGGCCGCCTTGTTCTTGGCGGTCTCGATGATCGACTCCCACGGACTGTCATTCTCGACGTGAAGGGTCTCGACCGCGACGCCGAGTGCTGTGGCTTTCGCGCTGAGCGTCTTGAAATGCTCCGCGACCCGAGTTGCGATCTCGGCGCGGATTTCCTCCGTCGGCAGCGCCACCACAACGCCCTCGTAAACCATGGGCGCGGGCACGTTCGTCACGCGCACGATGGTGACCTTGCTGCCAAGGGCCTTGGCCAACGCGAAGCCTTGATCGACCGCCTTGTCGGCAAGCTCGCTGCCGTCGGTCGGGATGAGAATGCGATCGTACATCAGTGCATCTCCTTCAACAGAACGCTGGCCGGATGGCCGCTCAGCTCAGTGTGACATCAGCGTCGGCACGGTCATATGCTTGAGAATATGGTGCGTGACACCGCCGAAAACCATCTGCCGCAGGCGTGAGTAGCCATAGGCGCCCATCACGAGAAGATCAGCGCCTGAATCGGCAAGACGCGAGAGGATATCGTCGGCGACACCGATGTCCTCGGCAACGGACTTCTGCGCTGTAACCTTGACGCCGTGACGCGCAAGCGCGGCCGCGATCTCGGCCCCTGGCAGGTCTCCCGACTCAGCATCGGCTCCACTGCCGACGACACAGAGCAGCGTCACCGCCTCAGCCGTCTTCAGGAGGGGCAGCGCATCGAACACGGCGCGCGCCCCCTCACGCTTGCCGGACCACGCGACGGTGATGCGCTTGCCGATCTCGCCGTAGGCGCCGGCATAAGGCACGATGAGCACCGGCCGCCCGCTCTCCATGACAATGCGCTCGGGAAAATCGAACATGCCCGAGAGTTCCCAACTCGGGTCAGCCTGAGACACGACGATGAGGTCCGACGCGCGGGCATGATTGAGCACGGCGCCGGGCAGATCGGCGTTCTCGAGTTTCAATTCGCGCCACTCGGCAACAAAGGCACGACTGACGGCCGAAGCATCGAACTTCGCTTTGATCTCGGCGCTGCGCTCACGCTCTTCTGCTGCAATGGCTTCCACGTCGGCCGGCGTTATCACCGTCGGAGCTGCAAAGATGAAAGAAGGCGTCGCGTCGAGACCGATGAGATGGGCCTCGAAGCGCTCGGCGAGCCGCCCGGCAACGCTCAGCATAACGTCCGCGCGATGCGGGTTCGAAAGTTGCGTCGTGATCGTTTTCCAGACCATGGGGCCGACCTTTCTGCCTCGCAGACAACACCCGACGCCGGCGCGCCTTGATACGCATCAAGGTAATCCGGCGTCGGCATTTAGATATTGAACAGAGGAACATCGGCGCCGGTTCCACGCCGTACTGCGAGCCAGTCGCTGTGTGCTGAGCGCGGGGCGCCTCGCTCAGACCCGGAAGTGCTTCGAGAGCTTCAGGCCCTGCGCCTGATAGTGCGAGCCGAGATCCGTTCCGTAGAGGACGCTCGGCACGGACACCATGCGCTCGTAGATGAGACGGCCGATGATCTGGCCATCCTCGAGAATGAACGGCACCTTGTGGCTGCGCACCTCGAGCACCACGCGCGCGCCGGCGCCACCGGCCGGGGCATGACCGAAGCCCGGATCCATGAAGCCCGCATAGTGCACGCGGAACTCGCCGACCAGCGGATTGAAGGGCATCATCTCCGCAGCATGAGTCGGCGGGACGTGCACCGCTTCCTTCGACGCGAGGATGTAAAACTGGTCAGGATCGAGAATGAGACGCTTCTTATTGCCGACGACGATCGGCTCCCAGTAGTCGGCGAGCGCGCAAGAGCCCGGCGCATCGACATCGACGAGCCCTGTATGCCGCCGCGCGCGATACCCGACGAGACCTTTGCCGTCGCCGACAAGATCGACCGATAGCGCGATGCCACCCCTCACATCCGCCACCGCACCACCGCGCACGAGCGTGACCTTCTTGTGCAGCGCTTCGAGCGCGTCGTCCTTCTCGACGGGATCGCCGGTGCGGAAACGGATCTGGCTCAGCATGGAGCCACGGCGCACGACGATCGGGAATGTCTGCGGGCAGATCTCGGCGTAGAGCTGACCGCTGTAGCCCGCGGGGATGGTGTCGAAGGATGAGACGCCATCGGCGATGACGCGCGTGAAGACGTCGAGGCGGCCCGTCGAGCTTTTGGGATTTGCGGCGGCGGCAATGTCGGCCGGCAGCGCGAGGCGCTCCTGCAAGGGCACGACGTAGACGCATCCGGTTTCGAGCACCGCACCAGTGCTGAGATCGATCTTGTGGAGCGCCAGTTCCTTGAGGCGGTCCAGAACGCCGACCCGACTTCCAGGACCGCCGGGCAGGAAGCTCGCCCGCACACGATAGGCCACATCACCCAGTCTCAGATCGAGACTTGCTGGCTGGATCTGGGTCGGAGAAAAGGAGCGCTCAGCGCTGATCGCATCCGAAACGACGAGCGCGCGGATGTCCTGGATCGGCAGGATGCCGGTCTTCTGGCTGGCCTTCGCGCGCGCTTTCGGCATAGGAGCTCCCTCACACGTGACGTCCGCGCATAGCCCATCCACCCATTGACGCCAAGCCCGTGGATGAGATATTCCGCACTACAGACGTCGTGGTGATTTGGCCGGCCGGCTTGCAGCCACGTTAAACAACTCGCTAAAAGGGCCGTGCGGAACCGGTTTCCTGGTCGCGCCCGGCACATACGGGTGACCACGACGCCGGTTTTTGTTTTCTTGGGGGGCGAGAGCCTTCCGCCACAGGAGACCCGCAGATGGCAGAGCCAACGCCCCCGCCCATTCCCGCCGACTGGCGCCCCGAAACCGTCCTCGTCCACGGCGGCACGACGCGCTCTCCCCACAACGAGACCTCCGAGGCACTCTACCTCACGCAGAGCTACGTCTATGCGACGGCCGAGCAGGCCGAAGCCCGCTTCAAGGACGAGGATCCGGGCTTCATCTACTCGCGCTTCTCGAATCCGACGACGGCCATGCTGGAAGAGCGCATCCGCCTCCTCGAAGGCGCGGAAGCGGCGCGCGCAACCGCAACCGGCATGGCCGCGGTGACAGCTGCACTGCTCTCGTATTTGAGCGCGGGCGACCATGTGGTCGCGGCGAAGGCGCTGTTCGGCTCCTGCCGCTACGTGGTCGAGGAGCTTTGTCCGCGCTTCGGCATTTCCTGCACGCTCGTCGACGGTACGGACCTCGCGGCCTGGAAGAAAGCGATCACGCCGAAAACCAAAGCCGTGTTCTTCGAGACGCCGGCCAACCCGACGCTCGATCTCGTGGATATCCGCGCCGTCTCTGATCTCGCGCACGCTGTTGGCGCGCTCGTCTTCGTCGACAATGTCTTCGCGACGCCGCTCATGCAGAAGCCACTCGCACTCGGCGCCGATGTCGTCGTCTACTCCGCGACCAAGCACATCGATGGTCAAGGCCGCTGCCTCGGCGGCCTCATTCTCTGCTCGGCGAAGTTCCTGAAGGACTACCTCCAGGTCTTCCTGCGCCAGACCGGACCGTCCATGAGTCCGTTCAATGCCTGGGTGCTGCTGAAGAGCCTCGAAACGCTTCCCGTTCGCGTGCGCGCTCAATGCGCAGCCGCGGCCGAAATCGCAGGCGCTCTTGAAGGCAAGCCCGGTATCAAGCGCGTCCTCTATTGCGGCAGCAAGAACCATCCACAGGCAGAGCTGGCGCGCAAGCAGATGTCCGGTGGCGGCCAGATCATCACGTTCGAGGTCGAGGGCGGAAAGGCGGCTGCGTTCCGCTTCCTGAATGCCCTGCAGATCGTGAAGATCTCGAACAATCTCGGCGATGCAAAGAGCATCGTGACACATCCCGCGACGACGACGCATCAGCGCCTGAAGCCCGAGGACCGCGCCGAGCTCGGTATCAGCGACGGCATGATCCGTCTCTCAGTGGGCCTCGAGGCGCCGGCCGATCTGATCGCCGACCTCGATCGTGGACTGGCAGCCATGCGCAAGGGCTGATCGATGGACAAGGCGGCCCCGGTCTGATCGAATAAGACTGGACATATTCAGCCACCGAAATCCGGGAAAGCCCATGAATGCGATCGATCCGCCGGCCTCGGCGCAAGCGCTGGCGCTTGCCGCCCGCTACGGCACTGAGCCCAAGGCGAGCCAGCTCCCCTGGAATGACGTCATTGCAGCCCTGATGAGCCACCGCTCCGTGCGTGGCTATGTCTCCGATCCGGTGCCTCCGGGAACGCTGAAGACGCTGATCGCTGCTGCCCAGTCGGCCGCCACGAGTTCGAACCTGCAGACGTGGTCGGTTGTAGAAGTCACCGACCCGGCAAAGCGCGCCGCTCTCGCGGAGATCGCGAACAACCAGAAGCACATTGTCGAGTGCCCGCTCTTCCTCGTCTGGCTCGCCGATGTCTCGCGCAATGAGCGCCTCGCGGCAGCCGAGGGCAAGACGCTCGAAGGTCTTCCCTATTTCGAGACCTTCCTTGTCGCCGCCATTGACGCGGCACTGGCGGCCCAGAATGCCGTCGTCGCCGCGGAAGCGCTCGGTCTCTCGACCGTCTATATCGGCGCGCTGCGCAATGACCCCGAGCGCATTGCGAAGATGCTCGAGCTGCCACCGGGGGCAATGGCAGTCTTCGGCCTCTGCATCGGCTATCCGAAGCCCGAGAGCGCCGCCGAGGTCAAGCCGCGGTTGCCGCAAGAAGCCATCCTTCACCGCGACCGCTACAGCACGGCCAAAGAGAAGGATCTGCGGGCGGCTTACGATCAACGGCTTGAAGAGTTCTCGAAGCGGAATGAGATGTCGGCCTACACGTGGACGGCCCGCGTCATCAATCGCCTCTCCACGATCAAGGCACTCAGCGGCCGCGACCGCCTGAAGAGCATCGTGATCGGCCTCGGCTTCCCACTGCGCTGAGGACCGCGCGCATCAGGGCGGGCTCGCCCCATGGCGACCACAACGGGTTACGATGTCCCGGCGATCGAGCTGACGGTCGCTCGCCGCCAGCT
>JAEZAW010000081.1 GCA_023430315.1 Pseudomonadota bacterium
CCGAACGTCGTGCTGGAGTGCTCACCGCTGCCGCTCGTGCAGCGCGCGAAGCTCTTCAAGGAAGGCATCCGCGTGATCGTGCCCTCGCATCGGCGCACACCGCCCGAGTCGCTCACGCCGCGCGCGAAAACGCACAACTACCTCAACATGATCGTCGCCAATCAGGAAGTGCAGAGCGCCGATCCCGAGGCTTGGGCGGTGCTGCTCGACACCAACGGCAATCTCGCCGAAGGCATGGGTTCGAACATCTTCACGGTGCGCGACGGCGCGGTGCTCACACCACGCGAGAAATTCGTGCTGCCGGGCGTGAGCCGCCAGACGGTGATCGATCTCGCGCGCCAGGAAGGCATTCCGGTCGCTGAAGCCGATATCGACCTCTATGACAGCTATGTCGCCGACGAGATGTTCCTCACGTCGACCTCGCTGTGCATCTGCCCGGTAACGAAGATCAACGGCGTCGACATCGGTCCCAAGGGACAAGTATGGGGTCCGGTCACCAAGCGCCTCGCCGATGCCTACAGCCGTTACGTCGGCTACGACTTCGTCGGCCAGTATCTCAAGCGCTATCAGGAAGGCATGCAGGCGCGCGCGTTCTGATTTGTCATGCGCCCGCCGGCTGCGACGTGACTTGGTAGGACCAATAGAGGAGCTGACATGCTCAAAGGCGCCAGCATCGGTGACATGGTGTTCATCTCCGAGGGGCAGGAAGGCATTGGCTCCGTGCGCGACATCCGGAACAACCATTTCGTCCTCTTCGTCGAGAATGCCGGCGAGTTCGAAATCTCCGGCTCCGCGGTCGTGAGCGTTCATGACGGAAAGGTCATGGTCAGTCCTGCACGGCTTCCTCGGGACGTACTCGAGGCCATCGGACACGTGCACGATCGCGAGGACCCCGATCTGGCCGGATGATCGTCCTCCCACCGACCGACGCCCAATATTCCCGCCGACCTTGTGTGCGCTGCCGTTTCATCCGGCAGAACGACTTGTCTCATTTGCTGGTATTTCGCTTCCGCCCGTGTAGGATCACAGGCGTCCGTCCGCGGGCACCCGTGGCGGGCGGGAATATGCATTCGAGAATTTCGTCGAACCGGGTCCCGTAGCGCGCGCATTTTCCGCGTGTACGATCGGTCGGCGAAACATCAATGCTCAGCGCGTATAGAGAGGCATAGATGAAGCTCATCCCGAGACTTTTGCTCTCGCTTCCCGTGATTTTCGGCATCGCGACCGGGGCCGCGGTCGCCCAGACCAAGGAAGTGACGATCGCCCATCAGGACATGATCGTACCCTTCCGCGTTCAGCAGGCGGCAGGCGCCGTTGAAAAGGCCACGGGCTACAAGATTAGCTGGAAGATGTTCGGCGGCGGCGGCGACGTGATCAAGGCCATGGCTTCCGGCCAGGTGCCGATCGGCGAAGTCGGCTCGAGCCCAATTACTGCGGCTGCAGCCCAGGGCATCGACATCCAGCTCATCTGGATCCTTGACGACATCAACAACGCCGAGCAGCTCGTTGCCTCCAACAAGTCCGGCGCCACGACGCTCGCCGGCCTCAAGGGCAAGAAGGTCGCGACGCCTTTCGTCTCGACGGCTCACTACCAGTTGCTGTTCGCGCTCAACAAGGCCGGCGTGAACCCCAAGGAAATTCAGATCCTCAATCTCAGACCGCCGGAGATCGCCGCCGCCTGGGAGCGCGGTGATCTCGATGCGACCTTCATCTGGGAGCCCGTGCTCTCGAAGGTCAAAGCGGACGGAAAGGTCGTGATCTCGGCCGCTGACGTAGCCAAGCAGGGCGCGCCGACGTTCGACGGCATCATCGTCAACCGCGCCTGGGCCGCAGCAAACAAGGACTTCCTGGTCGCCTACGTGAAGGCCATGGCGGCGGCCGATGCGGACTACAAGGCCAATGCCGCAAAGTACGGCAAGGGTTCCGAGCACGCGACGGCCATCGCCAAGATCGTCGGCGCCAAACCCGATGATGTCTCGGGCGTGCTCGCTGACTACGCTTTCCCGTCGGCGGCCGAACAGGCGTCCGACAAGTGGCTCGGCGGCGGGGCCAAAGGCGGCGCCGCACAGGCACTTGCGAACACCGCAGTCTTCCTCAAGGAACAGAACCGCATTACCGAGATCCCCGCGGATTTCGGCAAGTTCGTCAATCCGGAGTTCGCCGCCGCGGCCGCGAAATAGCAAGGCGAAACAGAACGCAGAACCGAGAGGTTTCATGGTGACGATGACACGGCCCGCCGCCGCGCGGCGGGCGGCCCGCGCCCCGCTGCATATCAAGGACCTCTCGGTCCGCTATTCCACCCGCGACGGCATCGTCGAAGCCCTGTCGCGGGTAAACCTCGATATGAAGGCCGGCGACTTCGTCGTCGCGATCGGCGCCTCGGGTTGCGGGAAGACCACGCTTCTCTCCTGCATGGCCGGTTTTCTCACACCCTCCGACGGCGAGATCCTGCTCGATGGTGCGCCCGTCGAGGGACCGGGCGCCGACCGCGGCGTCGTCTTCCAGAAGCACGCGCTCATGCCGTGGCTCAACGTGATCGACAATGTCGCGTTCGGCCCCAAGATGCGCGGCGTCGGCAAGGACGAGCGCTACGCCATTGCCCGCGAGCAGTTGAACCTCGTCGGGCTCGGCGATTTCGCCGAGAAGATGATCTACGAGCTCTCGGGTGGTATGCAGCAGCGTGTCGGTATTGCCCGCGCACTCGCCTCGGATCCTGAAGTTCTGCTCATGGACGAGCCGCTCGGCGCCCTCGACGCGCGCACGCGCGAGCAGGTCCAGGAGCTGATCCTCGATGTGTGGCACCGCACGGGCAAGATGGTCTTCTTCATCACGCATTCCGTCGAGGAAGCCGTCTTCCTCGCAACGAAGCTCATCGTGATGACCCCGCGACCCGGCAAGATCGAGAAGACGTACGATCTCGACTTCGGCCGCCGGTACATCGAGACGAAGAACGCGCGCACGGTGAAAGCCAGCCCCGACTTCATCGCCATGCGCGAGCAGGTTCTCAGCGACATTCAGCGACGCGACTGATGGAGAAATCGCCATGGCCGTAAGCGAAGCCACAGGCACCGCGGGAGCGCCCGCGCGCCGTGTCCGCACGAGCCGCTACCGCGTCCTCGGCGAAGGCTCTACGATAGCGATCAACATCGTCACCATCGCTGTGCTGCTCGGGGCATGGTGGGTCGCGACGCACATGGGCTGGGTGAGCCGGCTCTTTCTGCCGAAGCCCGAAGCCATCTGGGCCGCCTTCTGGCAGGCCGTAAACGGCGATCTCGATGATGCGACGCTCTGGGGCCACTTCCTCGCCAGCATGGGCCGTGTGTTCGGTGCCTTTGTGCTTGCCGTCGCTCTCGGCATTCCGATCGGCATTCTCATGGGCACGAGCCGCATTGCGCGCGGTGTCTTCGACCCGCCCATAGAATTCTACCGGCCGTTACCGCCGCTTGCCTATCTGCCGCTGATGATCGTGTGGTTCGGAATCGGCGAAGAATCGAAAATCATCCTTCTGTTCCTCGCAATCTTCGCGCCGGTGACGCTCGCCGCCCGCGCCGGCGTGCGCTCGATCTCGCAGGAACAGATTCAGGCCGCACTCTCCATGGGCGCCTCACGCGCGCAGGTCATCCGTCACATCATCATGCCGGGCGCGCTGCCGGAAATTCTCGTCGGCCTCAGGATTGGCATGGGCGTCGGCTGGACCACGCTCGTTGCAGCCGAGATGGTCGCCGCTGATGCCGGCCTCGGCAAGATGGTTTTCAATGCCTCGAACTTCCTCAGGACCGACGTCGTGATCCTCGGCATCCTGCTGATCGGCTTCGTCGCCTTCGCCTTCGAGCTGCTCATGCGCGCCTTCGAACGCTGGGCCGTGCCTTGGAAGGGGAAGGTGTAGGACTTCTGTTCTTGGTGTCTGCATGCGAATTCGGCTTAGGCCAGGAGCGGACGTCGCGTCGGTACGGAGTTCTCTTCGATTAGCCGCCTTTAAAATGGAAACAGATCACGGACGCGGACAAACGCTTGGCCCGTTTCCGCCGCTCGTCGGGCTTTTCGGTCGATGACAAGCTTGATCGGAAGCTCCCGTGTCAGCGCGTCGTGGAGGTCGAGTCCGTCCACGCAGATGATCTTCTTGCCTTTCCCAAAGGCTGATAGTCCATCTTCGGTGAACCCGCTGTAGCTGATAAATAGCCCCCGGGCCCAGGCAGCTTTTTGTTGCAGCTTGCCCTCGAGAACATGAAGTTCTGCAGCGCCGATGCGGGCGTTCTGCCACTTGGCCTCAACGAGGTATGCATCCGAACCACTGACGATGCTGCCATCAATTTGCTCGCCAACTAGGCGGAAAGCTTCGCGCGCCTCCAAGCCGGACAAATCGAAAAGATCCTTGAGGAAGCGCTCAAAAGAGTAACCGCGCTCTTGCGCATTGGAAATTGCAGCCAGTTCCTGAAACTCACGGGTTAGAGCTAGCAGCTTCGGTCGACTCGATGCCGCAGCTGGCGACCTATCGGCCGTGGTGCCGCCGATTTCAGCGAGCAACTGCTCAAACCGCCCTTCCGCGTTGGGAACGTCTTCGTCTTTCCCGAACTGCTCGTGGGTCGCCTTCCGGTAAACCCAAAGAGCGCGCAGTGCCCGAACAACAGTGTCTGGATCCGAGATCTTAAGGAACGTTCTCATCCGGTTCGCCTTGGATCGACCGTTGGCGAAGTAAGCCTGCTCGTTAATGTCGATGTTCAGCTCTTCCGCAAAGAATTGCGCGAACGTCCGGTCAGAAAAATTGAGGACGTAGCCGCCTCCCATGTCGAGAAGCTTCTCGATGAACATCATATTGACCACGCCAATCTTGGCCATGGCTGCGCTCCCTTCGCTATGCCCTTAGTACACGTCGAAGGGTTTCGGCAACTGGCTTGCTCGCCATCGCGTCATTCGCTTGAGGATTGACGGCGGCCCTGACCCGTACCAGTCGGCCGAGCGAATGCTAGCTAGGGGGAAAAAGCCGGAGAACAGACAGACGCCCCTGCTACGCCAGATACCTCTTCTCCAGCATGACATGCACGCCGTTGTGGCCATTGACGAGCTGGGTCACGCGGAGGTCCGCCGCGAGACTGCAGAGCATATAGGCATCCTCGCGCGATAGGCCCTTCTTCTCCCCAAGCAGCTTGATCATGTCGCGCAACGCAGCGCGCGCCGCACTGTCGAGGTCGGGATCGAAGGCCATGGTGATCGCGTGCGTCGGCGTCTCCGCACGCGGCCAGTCGAGCGTGCCACCCTTGTGCAGCGTGAATTTGAATGTGCCCTTGAGCGCCGTCTCGATCGCCGTCACGCAGACCTCGCCATCGCCCTGTGCGCCATGGCCGTCGCCAGCGGAAAAATTTGCGCCAGGTACGTGCACGGGCAGGAACAGCGTCGTTCCCGCGACCAACTCCTTGTTGTCCATGTTGCCACCGTGCTGACGCGGTGCGAGCGACGTGATCATGCCCCAGGCCGGCGGCGGCGCGACGCCCATGACGCCGAAGAACGGCTTCAGCGGCACTTCCGCACCCCACGAGAGCTTGGCGACGCCGCGCTCGCGATCCATCGGGATGTGCACAATGCGCACGCGATCGAACTCGAGCGGCAGCGCACCCGCGAGCGGCCGGATAGCGTTGTAGCCCCAGTCCTGGCGGCACTCGATGGCCTCGATGTCCACCTGAAGCACATCGCCGGGCATCGCGCCCTCGATGGCAATCGGACCGGTAAGGACGTGGCCCGGCAGCTTCCGCGGCACCTGAGCGTGCACCTCCAGCAGCTCCGGCGGAATCTTGAATCCAGACGATGGCGGCGGCATCACGTCCGGCGAACCGCTGACCGTCTCCATGGTCACGCGATCGCCGCTCTTGATCGAGAGCACGGGCTTTTCCTCGGCATCGAAATAACCCCAATGGACGGTCCCGACGCGAGATTTGAGGATGTGATCGGTCATTGGCGAACCCCCGTTGCTAGCCCTGCTTTGACACCAGCCTAACGTCCCGCCCTCGGCACGTCATCCAGGATCCAGACTTGCACATGCGCGCACGCTGGTCATGATGACGCCCGAGCAGGCATCCAACCAGGACGACACTCATGGCATACGCGGCATTCGATCTCACGGGCAAGGTCGCGCTCGTCACCGGCGGCAATGGCGGCATCGGCCTCGGCATGGCGAAGGCCGTCGCCGAAGCGGGCGCGGACGTCGCGATCTGGGGCACGAATGCCGCCAAGAATGCCGCGGCCAAAGCCGAGATCGAGAAGACCAGCCGTCGCGTGCTGGCACTCCAGGTGGACGTCGGCGATGAAGCCGCCGTCGAGCAGGGCTTTGCCGAGACGGTGAAGACGCTCGGCCGCGTCGATGGCTGCTTTGCCAATGCCGGCGTCCACGGACGCGGCGGACACACGGCGTTCGGAGAGATGTCGACCGAGGAATGGAAGCGCGTCACGCGCGTGAACCTCGATGGCGCGTTCTATACGTTCCGCGCTGCAGCGAAGCATATGGTAACGCGTGAAGGCGGCGGCGTCCTCGTCGGCACATCCTCGCTCGCCGCCATCTCGGGCCCGCCGCGCAACGAGCACTACGCCGCCACCAAGAGCGCCATGATCGGCATGATCCGCTCGCTCGCCGTCGAGTACGCGCGCTACGGCATTCGTGCGCACGCCGTGCTCCCCGGCTGGATCGAGACGGACATGACGGCCAATCTCATTGCCAACGAGAAATTCCACGACAATGTGTTGAAGCGCGTGCCCATGCGTCGCTGGGGCACGGGCGACGACTTCGGTGGCATCGCCGTCTATCTCATGAGCTCGGCGTCGCGCTTTCACACCGGCGACACCTTCCTCATCGATGGCGGTTACGCGCTGTTCTAGGTCCCAGTGACTGCAGCGATCTCGCTTTCGCTGTAGCCGGCAGCCGCCAGGACCTCGCGCGTGTGCTCGCCGAGTGCCGGGGCTCGCGGTCCTGCCTTGGTGTCAGATTCCGACATGCGAAAGGCCGGGTTCAGCACCTTGAAGGGTCCGGCGGCGTCGTGGACTTCCTGAAGTGCGCCGCGATGCACGAGTTGCGGATCGGCCAGCGCCTCTTTTGCCGTGCGGTACGGTCCCGCCGGTACGCCGTAGCGATCGAGCACACTCATCAGCTCTTCGGTCGTGAGCGTGCGCGTCCACTCTTCCAGCTCATCCATGAACTCGGCCCAGTTCGCGCGCCGATCGAGGTATTTGGCAAAGCGCGGATCTGTCGCCCAAGTCCGCCCGGCGGCCTTGCCGAGTTCCTGGAACGTGCGCTCGCTCGCAACCGCGATATTGACGAAGCCGTCCGCCGTCGCGGCGGGGCCGTAGAGCGCCCGCTTCGGCATGGGCGGCGTCTTGAACTGCGACGCCTGCAGCTCGACGGTCATGAGCGAGAGCATGCCTTCGAACATCGAGACATCGAGATGCTGTCCCTTGCCGGTTACGGTGCGCTGGTAGAGCGCCGCCGAGATCGCACCAAAAGCGTACGTGCCCGCAAGGATGTCCGCCGTGAAGATGCCGCAGCAATCGGGCCGCTGGCGTCCTCCCTGATAGCTGATATGGGCCATGTCATAGCCCGATGTCGCGTGCACGACCGGCGCGTAGGCCGGCTTGTCGGCGGATGGCCCCGTCTGGCCATAGCCGGAAATCGAACAGTAGACGACGCGCGGGTTCTCGGCGAACACACTCGCATAGTCGATGCCCAGGCGCTTGGTCACGCCGGGACGATAGTTTTCGACGATGATATCCGCTCCGGCGATGAGCCGGCGCGCAGCCGCGACGGCTTCGGGGCGCTTCAGATCAAGCACGATGCTGCGCTTACCGACGTTGAGCTGGCCGTACGAAGTGCTGACACCGTTCCTGAGCGGCGGCCGGCTGCGCATGAGGTCACCCTCGGCCGTCTCGATCTTCACGACATCGGCGCCGAGATCGGCCAACAGGCGCGCGCAATGCGGACCGGCAATTGTGGTCGTGAAATCGAGCACCTTGAGCCCGCTGAACGCCTGCATCGCATCCTCTCTGAGGTCATAAAGGTCGTCGGTCAGGAGCATTGACCGAATGCGCCGGGGGCGCAAGCGGACCGCACAGCGGCGCGGCGAAATCAGAAGGGTGTCATTCACTACGCCACCTCGTGTGGCGCTCGCGTCTCAAAATGCCTAACCTGCCGCGTAGAGCAGGCCCGTCAAAACGGGTGCAGTGCCGGGGAGCGCAGGAAAATGACGAAGCAGGGCGGTCAGGTCGCGGGCAAGGTAGCGTTGGTCACGGGTGGCGCATCGGGCATCGGAGAAGCGTGCTGCCTGACGCTCGCGCGCGAGGGCGCCAGGGTCGTCATTACCGACATCGATGAAGCGCGCGGCAAGGAGCTCGTCGAGAAGATTGCCGTAAACGGTGGCAAGTCGATCTTCCTCAAACAGGACGTGGCCGACGAGGCGCGCTGGCCGGAGGTGATCGCCGCGACAGAGGATGCTTTTGGCGGCCTCCATGTTCTCGTCGCAAATGCCGGCATCGGTATCATGGTGCCGATCCTCGATATGACGCTTGCCGACTGGCGACGCCAGAATGCGATCAATCTCGACGGCGTCTTCCTCTCCGTGAAGTACGGCATCCCAGCCATGCGCCGCACTGGCCATGGCGGATCGGTCGTCATGATGTCCTCGATCGCGGGCCTCCGAGGCTCGGTCGGGCTCGCGGGCTACTCCGCGACCAAGGGCGGCGTCCGCCTCTTCGCGAAGTCCGTGGCGCTCGAATGCGCTGCCGCCAAAGACGGCATTCGCGTCAACTCCGTCCATCCCGGCGTCATCGACACGCCCATCTGGAACAAGATCCCGACAGGCGCCACCGGCGCGCACAACAACAAGCCCATTGATCCGCGCGCTCGTTCGCTCTGGATGATCCCGATCGGCGAGCTCGGAACGGCGCAGGACATTGCCGACGGCGTGCTGTTCCTCGCATCCGATGCCTCGAAGCACATGACCGGCTCGGAGCTCGTCATCGACGGCGGCATCATGAGCGGTGTGCTGCCGCGATCCGCGCAACCACAGTAGACATTCTGCCCCACCACTCCCGGAGACCTCATGGACAAGCTGCACTACAAGTCCGCCGTTGAACTCGCCGAACTCATTCGTACAAAGAAAGCCTCTGCCATCGAGGTGTTGGAGCACTTTCTCGCGCGCATCGAGAAGTACAATCCCAAGCTCAATGCCATCATCTGGAAGGATGCGGAGCGCGGGCGCAAGCGGGCGCGCGAGGCGGATGCAGCGCTCGCACGCGGCGAGGTGTGGGGTCCGCTGCACGGCGTGCCCATGACCATCAAGGAGAGCTACCAGGTGCCGGGCTCGCCGACGACTTGGGGCCTTCCCGAGTACAAGAACAACATCACGGAGACGAGCGCGCTCGCCGTCGAGCGCCTCGAGAAGGCCGGCATTAATCTGTTCGGCAAGACGAACGTACCGGTCCTGCTTGCGGACTGGCAAAGCTACAATCCCATCTACGGCAGCACGAGCAATCCCTGGAACACGGCGCTGACGCCGGGCGGATCATCAGGCGGATCGGCAGCGGCGCTTGCTGCCGGGCTCACGGGCGTCGAAGCGGGCAGCGATATCGGTGCCTCGATTCGAAACCCAGCGCACTACTGCGGCGTGTTCGGCCTGAAGCCCACCTACGGCATCATTCCACTGCGCCGCCACTCCCTGCCGAACAGCTTCGCGCCCGGTGACATCTCCTGTGTCGGACCTCTGGCGCGCGGTGCCGACGATCTCGATGTCATGCTCGACGTCATGAGCGGCGCCGACGAGATCGAGGAGAACTGCTGGAAGCTCGAGCTGCCGAAAGCCAAGGCCACATCCCTCAAGGGATTGAAAGTCGCGGTGAAGCTCCGCGATCCGAATTGCGAGATCGATAGCGAATACGCGAACGTACTTCAGTCCCTCGTCGAGAAGCTCGCGAAGGCCGGCGCCACCGTGAAGGAAATCGAGCCACAGATCGATACGAAGCGCCTGCACGAGATCTACGTGCTGCTGCTGCGCTCGGCGACCTCGGCCCGCACGCCCGATGCGGACATTGCCTCGTGGAAGGCTGCGCTCGCGAGTGCCGGTCCCGATCCCGACCGATATCTCAAGCTTATGGTCGAGGGCGTGGATCTCGCCCATCGCAAATGGCTGCCGCTCAACAACGAACGCCACAAGCTGCGCTTTGCCTTCGATGCCTTCTTCAAGGACTGGGACATCCTGCTCTGCCCCGCAGCGTCCTCGGCTGCCTGGCCGCACGATCAGACGGGCGAACGCTGGCGGCGCACGATCCCGATCAACGGCAAGCCGCAGCCGACGACGTCGCAGCTCTTCTGGGCCGGCTATTCGGGTGTCGTCTACCTCCCCTCGACCGTCGGTCCCGCAGGCCTCACGAAGTCGGGCCTGCCGGTCGGCTATCAGGCGATCGCGCGGCACGGCCACGACAAGACGGCGATTGCCTTCAGCCGCTTTGTCGAGCGCGAGATCGGCGGGTTCGTGCCGCCGCCGGGCTACGAGTAACGCCCTTCTTCGCGGCGCTCTTTTTCTTCGCCGTGCGCGTCGCCACCTCGGCGGCGCGCCGACACCATGCGCGCATCTCGTCGTCATCGTCGAGAAGGCGCTCGGGCGCGCGCCAATAAGACGTCAGAATGCGGTCGCCGTTCTTGGTGCCGTAGGTGAACGGCCCGAGCCCCTCCGCCTCAAAGTCCGCGACCGTTTCCGTATCGGCCTTGAGATAGAGCACCTCGTCGGAGATCAACCCGAACATCAGGCCATCGCGAAATACGCCGGCACCGCCGAACATACGCCGCGACGCCACACCACCGAGCGGGCGAAGCACGTCCATCAGATGCTCGATCAATGCGGCATCTACGGACATGCTTCGGACTCCTCCTTATGCCGCGGCCCTGATGATCTGCGCCGCCTTCTCGCCGACCATGATCGAGGGCGCATTGGTATTGCCGGAGGGCATGGTCGGGAAGATCGAGGCATCGGCGATCCTGAGACCCTCGATGCCGTGCACCTTCAGTCTCTCGTCGACGACCGTGTTCGGCCCCGCGGGTCCCATGCGGCAGGTGCCGATCGGATGATAGGCCGTCTGCGAGTTGTTGCGCATGTAGTGCAGGATCTCGTCGTCGGTGCGTACGTCCTTGCCCGGCGAGTACTCGTCGCCGCGATAGGGCTCGAGCGCGGGCTGCGCGGCAATTTTGCGGATGATGTTGAAGCCATCGACCATCGCCCGTTGATCCCGCTGGTCCGTGAGAAAGTTGAATATGATCTTCGGCTGGGCATCGGGATCGGCCGAGCGTATGTGAATGGAGCCGAGGCTCTCCGGGCGGAGCTGATACACGGAGATCGTCATCGACGGGAACTCCTGCAGAATGCGCTTCTTCGGATCCTTCACCGAATAGGGCACGATGTGCATCTGGACGTCCGGCGTCTCCATTTCCTTCTGGGTCTTGAGGAAGGCGAGCAGCGGCGCCGACGGCAGACTCAGGAAGCCGCCTCGGGTCGTCGCGTACTTCAATGCCTCTTTCACAGCGCCGATGCCGCGCGCCCGCGTGTTGTAGGAAACCTCCGGCACCTTCACGTGCCAGATGATGCGCGCATTGATGTGATCGCGCAGGTTCTCGCCGACCGCGGGGAGCGCGTGCTTCACCTCGATGCCGAACTGCTTGAGAACTTCCGGCCGTCCGATACCTGACAGCTCCAAGAGTTGCGGCGTCGCAACAGCACCCGCCGAGAGGATCACCTCGCGCGCGCGCACCTCGATCTGACGACCATACTTCTCATAGACGATACCAACGCAGCGCTTACCCTCGAGCACGACGCGGCGCGTCGGCGCGTCCGTGACCACGCGAAGGTTCGGCCGCTTCATCGCGGGCTTGAGATAGGCGCGCGCGACGCTCATGCGCACACCTTTATGGATGCTCGTCTGCGTCTTGCAGATGCCTTCCTG
>JAEZAW010000112.1 GCA_023430315.1 Pseudomonadota bacterium
CTGGTGTGGGCGATCGCGGCGGCCGGTACTGCCAGATCTGCGAGCAGGTCGAGGCCGGCGATGCCGGCGCGCTCGCGACCGATGCCGGCGTCATTGAGGATGACCGCGGCGATGCCCTTGGCGGCGGCATACGCCGCGGCGTAGGTGCCGCCGTGCGAGGCCGCGTAGACGACCGCGCCGTGATGCGCGGGCGTGAGGTGGGTCACGCTGTCGACGATGATCGTCTGCAGGCGCGGTGCAGTCATTTGTTTCCTCCCTCATGCGACAACGCCCAGGCCAAAGGCCTGGGCGTTGATTTGTTCTTCTGTGCGGCTTAGCGCCTTGATCAGTTCTTGGTCGTACCCGACGGGGCTTCCGTCGAGGTCGACTCGGCCGGCCGCGGCGGCGGCTCGGGGATCTCGCCGCGCATGAGCTTCAGCGCGTACTGGAGCTGCGTGTCCTTGTCCGCCTCGGGCGGTACGAAGGAGTTCGAGCCCGACTCCTCTTTGCCGTCCTTGGCCGCCTCGCCCTTGAGATGCCCGCGGAGGCTTGCTTCGCCGCGCGGCTTCTCCTTGCTGGCCCGCGCCTTGAGCTCTTCCGGAAGCTCCTGATCGACGACGACATCGGGGTCGATGCCCTTCGCCTGGATCGAGCGGCCCGACGGCGTGTAATACCGCGCCGTCGTCAGGCGGATGGCGCCGTTCTGGCCGAGCGGGATGATGGTCTGAACCGATCCCTTGCCGAACGAGCGGCTGCCGATCACGAGCGCGCGGCTGTGATCCTGCAGCGCACCGGCCACGATCTCGGAAGCCGAAGCCGAGCCGCCGTTGATCAGCACCAGGATCCGCTTGCCGTCGGTGATGTCGCCGGAGCGTGCATTCGAGCGCTGCGTCTCCTCGAGATTGCGGCCCTTGGTCAGCACGATGGCGCCGCGCTCCAGGAAGTCGTCGGTCACGGCGATCGCCTGGTCGAGGAGGCCGCCGGGATTGTTTCTGAGATCGATCACGTAGCCCTTCAGGTTCGGGCCGATCTCTTTCTTGAGACGCTCGACCGAGGAGACGAGGTTGGCGTGCGTCTGCTCGTTGAAGGTGGTGATGCGGATGTAGGCGACGTCGCCTTCCGCCCGCGCCCGCACGGCATTGATCCGGATACGGTCGCGCACGATACGCAGCTCGATCGGCTCATCGTTGCCACGGCGCTGGATGGTCAGCGTGATCGGCGTGCCGACCTTGCCGCGCATCTTCTCGACGGCCTGCTCGAGCGTCAGGCCGACGATCTGGTCGCCGTCGAGATGGGTGATGAGGTCATTGGCCATGACGCCGGCGCGGGCCGCTGGCGTGTCGTCGATCGGAGCGACGACCTTGACGATGTTGTTCTCCATCGTGACCTCGATACCGAGGCCGCCGAACTCACCCCGCGTCTGCACCTGCATGTCATTGAAGTGCTTGCGGTTGAGGAAGGCCGAGTGCGGATCGAGCGAGCTCAGCATGCCGTTGATGGCACTCTCGATGAGCTTCGAGTCGTCCGGCTTCTCGACGTAGTCGGTCCGTACGCGCTCGAGCACGTCGCCGAACAGGTCGAGCTGCTTGTAGATCTCGCTGTTGCTGGACGTCGCGGAATAGGTCCGCGTGACGTTAACCACGGTCGTCAGGCCGGCCACAGCCGACAGCGTGACGAACGTCCAGAATGCGTAGTCCGCTTTTGTCTTCATTCTTTGCACCCTCTAAGAGCGTACGGCCCACCAGGGATCGGGGTCGATTGGTCGATTGTCCTTCCGGAATTCCACGTAGAGCACTGGGGCATTGCCTTCGGACTTCGCCGACTGCGACCGGGGCGCGGCGCTCATGAGCCCTATCGGCTCGCCGGCGAGAACAAATTGACCGACCTGAACATCGATCTGAGATAAGCCCGCCAGCAATATATGATAGCCGTCCTCTGCATTAATTATCAAGAGCTGGCCCCATGTGCGGAATGGTCCCGCCCAGAGGACCGAGCCGTCGCTCGGCGACCTGACCTGGGCAGAGTGTCGCGTCTCCAGGACGATACCCATGGACTGGGTGCCGAACTGGGTCTTGTCGCCATAGCCGAGCACCCTCTTACCCTGGGCCGGGAGCGGTAGCGATCCCTTCGTCTGCACGAATGGGATGGCTGGACGCATCGGCACGGCGTTCAGAGCCGCGAGCTGGCTCGCATTCGGGACGAGCTGGGCCATGGCAGGGCCGGCTTTGGCCTCGGCAGGCGCTTCGGGCGCACCGGGAGCGGAGGGGCGGGCAGCCGGCGGCCTTTCGGCCAAAAGCGGGGGCGGTCCAGGCTGGATCGGCACGGGCGCGGGTCCGCCCGGGCGCGCATCGAGGCTCGCAATCAGTGTCGTCAGGTCTTCGATCCTCTTGGCGGTCTCGGCCGCGTGCTTGCGTGCAATATCGAGCGCGGGCTGATGCTCAGCAAGGGACTGGCGCCTGCTCTCGATAAGTTGAGCGATGCGCGTGCGTTCGATCTCGTGGCGGCCGGTCTCGGCGCGCAGGATCGCGCTTTGGGCCTTGCTCGCCTCCATGATCTTCACGAGCTCGCCGAGGCGGCTCCCGAGGATCGTTGCCTGCTCGGCAAGCTCGGGGAAGGCCCGCGCCAGGATCATGGCGCTGCGCACCATCTGCAGGGCATCCTCGCGCCGCGTGATCATGACCGGCGGCGGATTGCGTCCCATGCGCTGCATGGCGGCGAGCAGGACGGCGATCTTGCCGTGCCTTTGGGAAAGCTGCTCGCGGATCTTGCGCTCCTGCTCTCCAAGCGCGGCCTGCTGGCGCTCGATCTCGCTGAGCCGCGCCTCGCTGTCGTGGATGATGCGGGCAGTCTCGCGCAGGCTATCGCTCAGGCGCTCGCGCTCGGCCTGGATCTCGGCCACGCTCTTCTCGAGGCCCTTCGTGCGCTGACGGGTCTGGTCGAGCTCCTTGCGCGATTTCTCGAGGTTCTCGCGAGCCTGGCCGGGCGTTTGCTGAGCGAGGGCTGCCGGCGTTGCGCCGGTCAATGCGATGAGGACCGCTGCGGTCACGCCTGTACAGGTGAGGCCATGCCTCCGCGCCCCGCCGCCACCGCTGAGAAAGCGTGATCCCGTCGCAAGTTGCGCGCGTGGATGTCCCGGCGGTTGTGCAGTATGCTCGTTCGTCGCCAAACGCGGGCCTTTCGGATGGCAGGCCTCCTGCCGGGGCAGGAGCAACAGCTGTCTTGCCATGATGATTGCGGCAATTGTTTTGCCATGCAATGGCGCAATAGCCGTTAATGTTCTGTCCGGCTCTGCCCGCTTGTACACAGCCTCGGTGGCCCGGTCCCAACCTGCTGCGATCACATTACATGGAGTTCACATGAGCACGGCTCTATTCCACCTCTCGACGCTGGCCGTGCTCGCGGTATTCGTGGTCCTGCTGCTCGGCCTCTGGAACATGATGCGCGGGACGAGCCCCAGCACGAGCCAGAAGCTCATGCGCTGGCGGGTCGGCCTGCAGTTCCTTGCGATTCTGATTATTATGGCCTTCTTCCTGCTCACCCGCTGACGGAGCGCCACCATGGTGGTTCTGAACAAGATCTATACCCGCACCGGCGACAACGGGACGACCGCCCTCGGCAGCGGCGAGCGCGTGCGCAAGGACAGCCTTCGGGTGTCGGCCTACGGCACCGTCGACGAAACGAATGCGGCGGTCGGCATGGCGCGGGTACATCTTGCTGGCGTCGGCTTCCCGATCGACGTCGATGCGATCCTCGGCCGCATCCAGAACGATCTCTTCGATCTCGGCGCCGATCTCTGCCTGCCCGACCGCGGCAAGCCGCTTCCCTATGAGCCGCTCCGCGTCGTGCCCGCGCAGGTGCAGCGCCTCGAGCACGAGATCGACGAGATGAACGCGGCCCTCAAGCCCCTGCGCTCGTTCGTACTGCCGGGCGGGTCGGCCGGTGCCGCGGCGCTTCACGTTGCCCGCACCGTATGCCGGCGCGCCGAGCGTCTACTTGTCGAGCTTGCGGCCGAGCCCGACGAGCCCGTGAGCGAGGCGGCCATCCGCTATCTCAATCGCCTCTCCGATCTCCTGTTCGTCGCGAGCCGCTACGTCAACGATCAGGGGGACCGCGACGTGCTGTGGGTGCCGGGCCAGAATCGCGAGAGCGGGGCGTCGTAGCGCCGGTGCTGGAGGCGGCGATGCAATCCGCAGATCGCTGATGCCGGCCTCCTGAATTTCGCTATGATCCGCGCGTCCATTGGCATCCTGTCGCCGCGCCGAGGAGTATTGCCACGTGTTCGTGCCCCTGAGAGACGAGAATCCGTTGCGCGTGATCCAATGGCAGTGGGTGACGGTCGGGATCATCGCACTCAACGTCATCATCTTCGGCCTTCAACTCGCGACCGATAACGAAGCATACATCGCGGACTTCGCGGCCATCCCCTCGGAGCTGCTCGGTACGAGTGGCGGAGTTCTGCGCAAGCCGGTCGCATTCTACGCTGTGCCCGAGCCGCTGACGCTCATCACCTATCAGTTCCTGCACGGCAGCCCGATGCACCTCATCGGGAACATGCTGTTCCTGTGGGTCTTCGGCGACAATGTCGAGGACTCCATGGGCCATGTGCGCTTCCTCGCATTCTACCTGATCTGCGGCGTCGCCGGCGGCCTTGCTCACGCGATCATGACGCCCGCTTCCAGCGTTCCGCTGATCGGCGCATCCGGTGCGGTGGCCGGCGTCATTTCGGCCTACCTCATCCTGCATCCGAAGGTACGCGTCTGGGTGCTGGCCTTCCGCTTCATTCCGTTGAGGATCACCGCTGCCTGGGCACTCGGTGCGTGGATCGCGACGCAGTTCGTAATGCTGGCCATTCCCGATGGGAGCCCTGTCGCCTGGTGGGCGCACATCGGCGGCATTCTCGCCGGCGCCTTCCTGATCGTATTCATGCGCCGCCCCGGCGTGCCACTCTTCGACCAGGGACAGCGGACGGTCTGATTTCAATTCCAGGAACCATTGACAACATGCGCCGATAAAGGCATTTGAAGCGCATGAACCTGAAACACCCGATGTTAGACGCCGCACAACCGAGCCTGTGAAAACAGGCGACGGTGTTGCGCGCGTTTGCGTCATCAGGGTGTAGCTCAGTCTGGCAGAGCGTCCGGTTTGGAACCGGAAGGCCGCAGGTTCAAATCCCGCCACCCTGACCAATTTTGTCCACGTAGCTCGTGGATGGAGCGGCTGCTTTCAGCGGCCGGAGGTTCCTCCATCCGCGTGCGCCAAGGCGTTCCGAGGTGCAATTCTGCGCCTTACGGAGCGCGCAGATATTTTGAGGTGACTTATGCGACGAGCAGATCCATTGGAGGCGCGTTGCCGCGAACTCGCTATTGCCGCCGGGCTCGATCCGGACGCCAAGCTTCCGCGCGAAGGCCTGCGGCCCATTCCCACGTGGTGCACGTTCCGCGATGCCGCGCGCGCCGAGCGCAATGCCGCGCAGGCCGCCGCCCTCGGCGCGGTATTGCCGGAGCAGGCCGCACCGTATCGCGACAGTCCGCTCGTCGTTCTCGGCGAGCACGAGGCTTCGACGATCGACCAGATGCGCAATTGCATGAAGTTCGGCAACGTCGTCGCCGGCGTCGTCTGTGCTGACGGCCATTTGGGCTATGCGCAGCCGGTCGGCGGCGTGATCGCCTACGACGGCCAGATCAGCATCTCGGGCGTCGGTTTCGACATTGCCTGCGGGAACATGGCCGTGAAGCTCGAGGTGCGCCACGACGAGATCGCCGGTCGCGTGCAGGACATTACGCGCGAGATCGCCAAGACGATCTCGTTCGGTGTCGGGCGCGCGAACGACGAGAAGGTCGATCACGCGCTGTTCGACGATGCCGAGGCCTGGAAGGTGGCCGACCGGGAAGACTTCAAGAGCAAGGCGCGCAGCCAGCTCGGCACGGTCGGCTCCGGGAACCACTACGTCGATCTCATGCGCGACGAAGCGGGCTTCGTCTGGATCGGCGTGCACTTCGGAAGCCGAGGGCTCGGCCACTCGTCAGCCACCAAGTACCTCAAGGCGGCGGGCGGCAAGGACGGCATTCATGTGGCGCCTTCTGTCGTGGATGAAGCTGGCGAGATCGGTCAGCGCTACATCGCTGCCATGGAGCTCGCGGGCCGGTATGCGTATGCGGGTCGCGAGTGGGTGGTGGAGCGCGTGCGCAAGATCGTCGGCGGCTCGGTGCTCGACAGTGTGCACAACCACCACAACTTCGCGTGGCGGGAAACGCACGGCGGCAAGAGCTTGTGGGTCGTCCGGAAGGGCGCGACGCCGGCTTTCCCTGGCGAGCGCGGCTTCGTCGGCGGCTCCATGGGGGATGATGCCGTGATTCTCGCTGGCGTCGAGAGCGAGCGCTCCGCGGCGTCCCTCTATTCGACGGTGCACGGTGCCGGCCGGACCTTCGGGCGCAAGGAGGCCAAGCGGCGCTTCGCCCGTGAAGAGATGGACCGGTGGCTCCGCGAGCGCGGCGTGTTCCTGTTGGGCGCCGATCTCGACGAGAGCCCGATGGCGTACCGCCGCCTGCCTGATGTGCTCGCGCATCATGCTGGCACGGTGGAGGTGCAGCATACGCTCAGGCCGTTTGCCGTCGTCATGGCGGGGAGCGGCGAGGTGGACCCGTACAAGGACTGACGTTCTTCAGCGAGCCACATGACAAAGTCCGAACGGCGCCGAACAAGGTTTGTAAGTCCTCGGCGCCGTTCGGCGAAAATTTGGTGGCGATGAGAGGGTTTGAACGTTCTGAGCGTGCGACCGCACGCCGGCGCGAGCGCCGCCCCCGCAGAGCCAATGAGCGAAGCGAATTCTGGCGTGAGCGAGAACATGGTGGGCGGTGAGGGGATCGAACCCCCGACATCTTCGGTGTAAACGAAGCGCTCTACCGCTGAGCTAACCGCCCCCGCGCATTGCCTCTAGCCGTCCGAGGCGGGCGCTGTAAACCCCGATCTTACGATGCAAATGTGAACAGCTTTGGCGAACGCCACTTAAGGGAACTTTCAGACGGGCTCCTTAGTTGAGCATCACATCCGGTGCCGCCACGCACCGGATGCTCGAGTGACAGGTGCGTCACTCCGTTTTGATGCCTCCCTAGTGGACGCCTGAGCCGCGCGAGTGCGGCTCTTTTTCTTTTGGCGTCAGAGCACCTTGCCGGGATTGAGCAGGCCCTTGGGGTCGAGCGCGTCCTTGATGCGGCGCATGAGATCGAGCTCGATCGGGTCCTTGAGGCGCGCCAGCTCGCCACGCTTCATGACGCCGATGCCGTGTTCGGCCGAGATCGAACCGTCCATGGCCGCGACCACGTCGTGCACTGCGCTCATGATCGCGTCCCACTGCGCGAGGAAGATCTTGTCGTCCATGCCAATGGGCTTGGCGATGTTGTAGTGGATGTTGCCATCGCCGAAGTGTCCGATCGGCAGCGGCCGCGCGCCCGGGCAGACCTTCTCGACGGCCGCCGCGGCGCGCTCCAGGAACTCGGGAATGCGTGCGACCGCGACCGAGACGTCATGCTTGACGTTGCCGCCCTCGGGGCGCTGCGCCTCCGAGATGGACTCGCGGATGAGCCAGAGATCGCGCGCCTGATTGGGCGACTGCGCGATTGCCGCATCGAGAATGAGCCCGTTCTCGCTGGCGGCGACGAGAATGTCCTCCATCTGCGTCTGCGCCGTGCCGTCGGCCTTGGGGCCGGAGATCTCGAGCAGCACGTACCAGGGGTAGGGCGTTGCGAAGGGATCGCGCGTGCCCTTGATGTGCTTCAGCACGATCTCGACCATGAGGCGCGGAATGAACTCGAAGGCGGTGAGCGTGCCGCCGGCGCGCGACTGCGCTTCCGAGAGCAGCTTCAGCGCATTGTCGATCGAGGGCAGCGTGACCATGGCCGTCGCCATCTCGGCCGGCCGCGGCAGCAGGCGCAGCACCGCTGCCGTGATGATGCCGAGCGTGCCCTCCGAGCCGATGAAGAGATCGCGCAGGTCGTAGCCGGTGTTGTCCTTCTTCAGCGCGCGCAGCCCATTCCACACGCGCCCATCCGCCAGCACGACCTCGAGCCCCAGCACCTGCTGGCGCGCATTGCCATAGGCGAGCACGCCGACGCCGCCCGCGTTCGTGCCGAGATTGCCGCCAATGCGGCAGCTTCCCTGCGAGGGCAGCGCCAGCGGAAAGAGGCGGCCGGCCTTCTCCGCGACGTCCTGGCATTCCTGCAGCGTCAGGCCGGCCTCGACGGTCATGCTGGTGCCGGCCGGATCGACGTGGCGCACTTTGTTGAGGCGCGCGACCGAGACGACGATCTCGCCATGCTGCGGGATCTGCCCGCCGACGAGGCCCGTATTGCCCGCCTGCGGAACTACGGCGAGGTTCAGCTCGTTGGCGAGCGCCATGATGCGGCTCACCTCGTCCGTCGAGGCGGGACGCAGCACCAGCGCCGAGCGGCCGACGTACTTGTCGCGCAGCAACATCAGGTAGGGGAGCTGCTGATCGGGATCGACGAGGGCGTGCGCTTTCCCCACGATCGCGGCGAAGCGCTCGATGATCTCGGGCGAAAGCGGGCGGGCGCGGGTCGGCGACATCTCGTTCATGGCTGGTCTCGTGACAGTTCCCTGGCGGCCCGGGCATGCCAGGCCAGTTTCTTCGAGCGTTTCCAAGAGGTAGTCGGCGCGTCCGCGGGCCATTCGCGCGCGCCGATGCTCCTTGGGGTATTGAGATACGGCGAATTAGCCCGCGGGGCCAGCAGGAAGGGAGGATGGCTGGGGTGCAGGGGAGGGGCGCGGAGATCCACTATGCGCCATTGCGAATAATCACCATAATTGCTATTATTGTAATAATAGCAATTCAATGTCGGACCGTCATGCCTGAGCACCGCATCACATCCGTTGAACTTCATTCAAAGCTTGGGGCTACAATTGATCGGGCAATAGCGGAGCCTGTAATCGTCACGAAGCATGGGCGTGATCATCTGGTTCTGCTTTCGGCTGAGCGCTACGCTGCCATGCTTGCAGTTTCCGATGGCGTCCAATCCCCGGTCGCCGAAGCCTCCCGAAGAAAGCTGGCTAGAACTCGCTGATGCCGAAGGTAAATCCAGAAATCTTGTCATGGGCCCGTGAGAGCGCTGGCCTCGATCTCGACGAGGCCGCGAAAGCAATCGGCTTAAACGCCGCGCGCGGAAAGACGGGTGGGGAACGCCTCGCTGCACTTGAGGCGGGTGAAGGCGAGCCAACACGGCGACAATTGGCCCATATGGCCGAACGGTATCGCCGCCCCCTTGTCACCTTCTATATGTCGGCTCCACCCGCTATTGGCGAGCGAGGCGAGGATTTTCGCCACTCATCCAAGGCTGCGCCTCCGGAATTCAATCCGCGTCTCGATGCGCTCATACGCAACGTGCGTGCGCGTCATGATGTCATGAGATTTCTACTAGAGGACGATGAGAGCGAACCTCTTCCTTACATCGCTTCTGCCAAAGTCTCCGATGGCGTGAATGCGGTCTCCGCAGGCATCGTGCGAACAATCGGCTTCGAGTTGGCCGAGTTCCGACGCGCTGCTGATGTAGACAAAGCTTTCGCTTATTTGCGTGATCGGCTGGAACGGGCTGGCATTTTCGTCTTGCTGCTTGGCGACCTCGGGTCACATCATTCCAAAATCGAGTCCCGCGCGTTTCGCGGATATGCCATTGCTGATGCAATCGCCCCCTTTATCGTCATCAACGACAACGATGCTCGCGCTGCATGGTCGTTCACTGCCCTTCACGAAGCTGCACATCTCTGGCTTGGCCACACCGGGCTGAGCGGAGCCTCATATGCAGCCAAAGTTGAGCGCTTCTGCAACGACGTTGCGGGGGCCATTTTACTTCCCTCCCGAGAAATTGGAGCCGTTGACGAGAGACTTCTCCGATCATTTGCCGACAGCGTTGCAACGATCACCGCATTCGCGGAAGAGCGCAATGTTAGTCGAGCGATGGTGGCTTACTTGCTGCTTCGCGCCGGGAAGATCGATGCTGTTCGCTACGAGGATCTTGATCGCCACTTCTATGGTGCTTGGATCAAGGCAAAGGAGAAAAAGACGGAGAAGGTTGATGATGGACGCGGCCCCAATCGCTACGTCGTTCTCCGTCATCGGCTTGGACCAGCGCTGGTCAGCGCCGCTCGCCAGTATCTTGAAGCGGGCTCACTCTCTCCAACCAAGGCGTCGAGTTTGCTTGGCGTCAAGCCTAGCGCGGTGCGTTCTTTTCTGTCTTCTGAAAGAGCGCGCTAGATGCTGTATTTGGTCGATGCCAATTCCATTATCGACGCCAAAGACCTTTACTATGTGATTGATCGCGTGCCCGAATATTGGCAATGGCTTTTGCATCACGGTGAAGGCGGTCGCATCAAAATTCCATCAGAGAACTTCGACGAAATAAGCCCTGGTACTGATAAGAACGATCCCTTCTATGTTTGGCGTAAGGATCCCACCACGGCCAAAATGCTCGTTCTCGATGAGGAGGTAGATATAGAGGCCGTTCAGATAGTCCTGGAGGAAGGGTACGGCCGCAACCTTTCTGATGATGAGCTTATTACTATCGGCAAAGACCCTTTCTTGATCGCGGCCGCCCTGGCGGGGAAAGATCGTGTGGTTGTAACGAGTGAGAAGTCGAGGCCTAAGGCCCAGCGAAGGAATCGCAAAATTCCCGACGTGTGCGATTCTCTGGGCGTGCGGTGGATCACACCGTTTCAGCTTAATGTAGAGCTAGATTTTAAAACCAACTGGCGCAGATAGTGTGTTCCGGCGCGTTTGGTATCGAGGCAAGTTCCAGCCGCCCCACCCGTCACCCCGCCGCCACACCTTGTACCGAACCGCCCGCGCCACTGGAACTGTCCGCCAGCAGTCGTCATTCCCGCTCTAATGTGGCGGCGCGGGACTTCGGAGAGGGGCGGCACATGGCGGATACGGCACGGCCGGCGCGGGGCGGACTGGGGCGTTTCGTCGACTACCAGCTCGGCCGCAACACGCTGATCGGCATCGCCTCCCTCATGCTGCTGCTGATCTCGGGCTACGCGACGTGGCACGGGATGCGCGACTTCATCATCGGCCTCTCGTCCCCCACCGCGACGGCCGAGACCGGCACGCTCTCGATCTCCAACGACGTGCTCGTCGCGGTCATCGTCATCGCACTCACGTTCCTCATGTGGCTCGCGTTGCGCGAGACGTTCGGCGCGCGGCGCTCCATGCGCGAGCGCATGATCATGCTGCCGCTCTATTTCTTCCTTGCCACGTGGTCCATCGGCTTCGGCTATGGCTTCTGGTGGAGCCTCATCGCGGGCGAGGAAGCGACGCGCACCGGGCTCGCCGGCCTGCAGGAGGATGCGCGCGACGCCGGCGGTGTGATCGCGGCCCGCATCGATGCGGTGCGCGCGGCGCTCGACAATGTCGTGACCTGGTCGGAGAGCCAGATGTCGCGCGAGCAGGCGAGCGGCGGCAGTTGCGGGGTGCCCTCGGGCGCCGGGCAGGGCCCGCTCTACAACGCGCGCCGGAGTGTGCGCGATCAGATCGCGTCCATGCGCGACGGCCTCAACGGCTCGTGGTTCCAGCCCGTGCAGGCCGATCTCGAGCGCCTGCGCAGCAGCGTCGCCACGCTCGAAGGCGCCACTCTCGAGCAGCGGCAGAAGGCTTTCGAGGCGCGCGCGACCGAGATCCGCAGCCGCGCCCGCAGCATTGCCGCGCGCTCCAACGAGTTCGGCAAGGCAACGGCCGGCGAGATGGGCGCGATCGCGACGACGGTATCTGTCGCGCCCGGCCAGCCGGGCTTTTCCTGCTACGACCCAACGCTCGCGCAGCGCCTCGTCCAGGCTGCGCGCCAGGCCGAGCAGCCGGCCATGCTCAACCTGCGCGAAGCGGCCTTCAACGAAGGTCCCGCCGGTGTCGCGAATGCGATCAAGAACCTCTGGTCGAATATTGGCGCCTGGGTCTCGTACGGATGGACCAAGCTTTTCTCGCGTGGCGGGGTTCCACCGCCGCCCTCCGGCCAAGTCTCGGGCCGGGACCTCATCGCACTGCTCGCGACGATCGGTGTGGACCTCGGCCTGCTGGCGCTCGCGGCCTTCAATCCGCCGGCCGAAGCGCCCGTGCGCCGCTGGGGTGCTTCAGCGCAGGCCGAGATGGCTATCCCGACGCGCGAGATCGTTCAGCAGCTCAATGCGGCCATCGACACGGCGATCGGTGACGCGCCCGGTGCCGACCGCACGTGGATACGCCGCCATTTCCTCCATCATCGAGAACGGTCGTACCTCGTCATTCCCAATCTCGCGAGCTGTACGGACAGCCCGGAGGAGCAGGCGCGTGGGCTCGCCATGAACCAGCTCGCGGGCGTGCTGACGGACGTCGATCTCGTGCGCTGGCCGCGCCCCGAAGGTTGGTTTCGCCGCAAGCACGAGCTCAAGGAGCTGCTCGCCGAGGAGCGGGAGGGTAGCTTCACCGACCTGACCGAGGTTCGGCAGGAGCGGCTCAAGCAGATGGAGGAGGCGGGCGGGCGCGCGCGCGCTGCCGCGGGGGC
>JAEZAW010000224.1 GCA_023430315.1 Pseudomonadota bacterium
CCCCCCGCCGCCCCCGCCCCCCCCCCCCCCCCCCCCCCCCCCTGGAGCGCGACGCTAGCCTCGCTCGCGCCAGAGGCGCGAACAGGGCTGCCGCCCTGTAACCCGCCCGGGGGAACACCCCCGGACCCCCGTCTTTTATTGACTCAAACCACCCGCTGAACCGTCGCCTTCATGGCCTTGAGGATCGCCGCGCCGAGAGCGGACTTCACGATCGCGCCAAGGACGAACGGCGCAACGCCGGCCCAAAGAGCCTTCTCGCCACCGATGAGCAGCGCGAGCCATGCCCAGCCCATCACAAGGATGAGCGCATTACCGGCGAGCATCGACGCGAATGCGCGCACGACATGATCGCCCGTCCAACCGCGCTCGGCGAGCCAACCCGTCAGCGCCGCCGCGATCGGGAATGCGAAGAGATAGCCCGCGGTCGGGCCAGCGAGACGCGCGATGCCGCCGGTTCCATTGGAGAAGACCGGCAGGCCGAGTGCGCCTTGGAGCAGCCACACGGCGATGGTGAGTGCGCCGAGCCGCCAGCCATAGAGTGCGCCGATCAGGGTCACCGTCAGGGTCTGCATGGTCATGGGCACGGGGATCATGGGCACGGAGACGTAGGAAGAAGCCGTCATCAGTGCGGTGCCGAACAGCACGGCGGCGATCTGCACGACGAGCGTGCGCTCATGCAGGCGAAGAGGGCTGAACGGAGTTGCGAAGACTTCGGCAGCGGGCTGGCTCATGTTGATCTCCTTGAGTTTCTTGATGCCAAATTCATAGCGCAATTGGCAGCGCTGGAAAGCACAAGTAGGCAGCGATCTGAAATGCAGATCACGGCGCACGCGCGGTGACGAAAAAGGTTCCACAAGCGCGACAATCCGCCTCGATTCCGGGCTTGGCGCGCGCCTCAGAATCCTTACTGTGTGATGCACAACTCTATGGGGAGTGGGGTTGAAGATCGTTTGGTGGGAGTTGGGCTAGGGGATCGGGGATCAGCACGTGGGACGATGGCTAATTGGCCTGGCGCTGGCCGGGCTGGTGGGGATTGGTGCGGCGCAGGCCGCAGGCTTCCTGGGCTTCCGGCTTCTCGACTTCGACGGCGTCTTGGTGCGCTGGGGCGATAACGGGCCGGCGACCGTGACATACGGGTTCGTCGACCGCCCTGTGGCGTTCAACGACGCGCGCAACTGCCGCGCCATGGTGCCGATGGATGATCTCCTGAAGTTGTCGGAGATCGACCGCGCGGCACTGGAGCGCGAGGCCGCGGCTGCCTTCCAGATGTGGGAGCAGGTTGCCAACATCCGCTTCGAGAAGGCGGCGCCGGGGACGAAGCCGGATATTCTCATCGGTGCGCAGCGCGATCCGATCGCCTATGCCTTCGCCGACGTCGCCTATGTGAAGGGCGAGGGGGCGCTCCGTCCCATCGATCGCTCGCTCATCTGCTTCAATCCGGTGAAGCGCTGGAAAGTCGGCTTCGACGGCAATCTCAATGTATACGACCTGCGCTATACGCTGGCGCACGAGATCGGCCATGCGATCGGCCTCGACCACCCAGGCCCGCACGGGCAGATCATGTCGATCCACTATCAGGAGGGCTTCCGTACCCTCCAGGCCGGCGACGTGAGCGGCGCGGTGCGGATTTACGGCCCCGCTCGTAGTGGCGGCCAGCACGCGGCGAGCTTCGCGAAATAAGCACGCGCAAACGTGCCCATCTCCTTCGGATCGTGTAGACGAGGATGAAAACGTCCTGCGTCGATGAACCGGAGGTCCCATGCTCTCTGCGCAGCGCCACCTTTTCGACATGCCGCGCGAGGTCGCCTACTTCAATGCGGCCGGATGGAGCCCCTTGCCGCGCGCGACGCAGGAAGCAGCGCGGCTTGCCGTCGGTCGCAAGGCGCAGCCGTGGAAAATCGACGCCGCCTTCGCCAACGCCCAGCATGAGCGCGCTCGCGCGGCTGCCGCACGTCTGATCGGTGCCGATCCAGGTGATGTCGCGCTCGTCTCGTCCGTCGGCTACGGCGTCGCCATTGCCGGGAAGGTACTCGCGCCGGCAAAAGGCTCCCGCGTTCTCGTGCTCGAGAATGACCACACGTCGCCCGTCCTCGAATGGATGACGCGTGCCGAGGCGCAGGGCTTTACGATCGAGACGGTGCCGCAGCCGGCCGATGCCGATTGGACGAGTGCAGTGCTCGCCGCCATCGAGCGACCGGGCGCGCTGCCGCTGTCGCTCTGCTCTATTTCCTCGGTGCATTGGTCGGATGGCGGGCTCATCGACATCGTGCGCGTGCAGGCAGCGCTCAAGCGGCAGGGCGCTGCTTTCCTCGTCGATGCAACGCATGGCGTCGGCGTCATCGCGACTGACGTGAAGCGCCTCGATCCCGATTTTCTGATATTTCCGACCTATAAGTGGGTGCTCGGACCCTACGGCC
The DNA here is from genome assembly GCA_023430315.1 of Pseudomonadota bacterium. Taxonomy (GTDB): domain Bacteria; phylum Pseudomonadota; class Alphaproteobacteria; order Rhizobiales; family Hyphomicrobiaceae. The sequence continues at coordinate 2,418 of JAEZAW010000224.1, forward strand.
GTGCCTTCATCTATGTGGCGAAGCGCCATCAGGGAGGCGTGCCGATCGAGCAGACCTCCTTTGGGCGCCGCGATGTGAAGGCTGAGAACCCCGTCTATTTTACTGACACGCGTTACCTGCCCGACGCGCGCCGCTACGACATGGGTGAGCGCGATCACTTCATCTCGATGGAGATGGCGTCGATCGGCATGGAGATGTTGGCGACGTGGGGCGCGGAGGCCGTCGTCCAGCGGCTCGCCATGCTCACGCGGCGCATCGTCGAGGGAGTCTCAGGCCTTCCGGTCAACGTCCCGTCGGAACGCGTGCGCGCGCCGCATATCCTGAGCCTCGGCTTCTCCAAGGGTATGCCGGCCAACCTCGTCGAGCGTCTCGCCGCCGAGCAGGTGTATGCCGCGCCGCGGCTCGGGCGCCTGCGCATCTCGCCTCACGTCTACAACGACGAAGCCGATTGCGATCGCCTCATCGCGGCGCTGAGGCGCGAGCTCGCATAAGGCTGCGCGGTGAGACGGCTGTGATCAGCGCAGGCCTTCCTGCGTCTTATGGATCAGGCGGTCATGCTGAAAGACGAGCACGATGCGCGAGCCATCCGGGTTCGGCCAGGCATATACGGCCATGCCGATGGTATTCTTCACGTCCGGCAGGTTTGCTGCCTGCCAGGTCTCTGCGTGCCCGAGCGTGCCGAGCGTCCTCGCCGCGTCGTCGTAGGTAATGCCGTCTTCGAGCTCCAGCATATCCGCGAGCGTATGCCGCGGGCGGACCGGCATCGGAGCTGCCTGAGGCGCTTGGGCGGTGGCTGCGGGCGCTGGGTTGCCCGAGAGCAGGCTGCCCGTGGCGAATGCCGCCCCGCCGAGTGAGATTGCGCCGGCTGCGACGAGCGCGGCGATGTAGGGAAGTTTCATATCGAGGTGACCCCTGCTTGGTGCGCAAAAAGACCTAGCGTGCAGCGCGGCAAGGATTTGCTAAGAGGTCCGGCAACAATTGATTCTAATTTTGCGCCTTGATCAGTGATCCGCCTACAGCAAGATAACTGGCCACGTTTCCGCGACCGATCGGCAGCCGCCGGCGCACATGTAAATTATTGTTCTAGCTAGCTACGATTAGATCTCTGACTTTTGGCGCCCGGAGCGGGCGTGTCACGTTTAGTGCGTTCGCTGAGCGGTTAACTATCTGCTCAATGTGTAGCTGGCGCCGGGGACGTCACCGTTTCTTCACGGGGGCGCGCCAGCCGGGCGCCTAGCGCGGCGATCTCGCCGACGACGCCTCGGCGGAAGAGCAGAACCGTGATGACGAAGATTGCGCCCTGGATGACGAGCACGTACTCGCCGAAGCCGGCGAGATAGTTCTGCATGGTGATGATGATTGCAGCGCCAACCATCGGGCCGAACACAGTCCCCATGCCACCGACCAGCGTCATGAGCACGGCCTCGCCGGACATCTGCCACGTCACGTCCGTCAGTGAGGCGAGCTGGAACACGATGGCCTTCGTGCTGCCGGCGAGGCCCGTCAAGCCGGCCGAGAGCACGAACGCCAGCAGCTTGTACTGATCGACCTTGTAACCGAGCGAGATCGCGCGCGGCTCGTTCTCGCGGATGGCCTTGAGCACTTGGCCAAACGGGGAATGGATCGTCCTGTAGATGATGAGAAAGCCTGCCGCGAAGATCGCGAGCACGACATAGTAGAAGTTCATGTCGCTTCGGATATCGAAAATACCGAAGAGTGCCCGGCGCGGCACGCCCTGGATGCCGTCCTCGCCGCCGGTGAACGGCGCCTGCAGGCAGAAGAAGAACACCATCTGCGCAAGCGCCAGCGTGACCATGGCGAAATAAATGCCCTGGCGGCGGATCGCGATCGCGCCGGCAACGAGGCCGAGGAGTGCTGCGACCGCCGTTCCGGCTAGTATCCCGAACTCGGGGTTCCATCCCCATGACTTGACGGTGTATGCCGAGATGTAGGCCGAGAAGCCGAAGAACATCGCGTGCCCGAACGAGAGGAGCCCGACGTACCCGATCAGCAGGTTGAAGGCCAGCGCGAAGAGCGCGAAGCAGAGGACCTTCATCAGGAAGACCGGATAGACCGCGAGCGGCGCCACGAGGAGCAGGGCGATGAGCACGGCAAAGATCGGCATATCGTAGCTTTTCATCGTGGCTCTCAACGCTGCGTTCCAAAGAGGCCGGCCGGCCTGATCATGAGTACGATGGCCATGATGATGAAGATCACGGTACTGGAGGCCTCGGGATAGAAGACCTTCGTCAGGCCCTCGATGACGCCGAGGCCGAAGCCGGTGACGATCGAACCCATGATCGAGCCCATGCCGCCGATCACGACGACGGCAAACACCACGATGATGAGGTTCGATCCCATGATCGGGTTCACGGAGTAGATCGGCGCCGCGAGCACGCCGGCGAGCGCGGCGAGCCCGACGCCGAATCCATAGGTGAGCGTCATCATGCGCGGTACGTTGATGCCGAACGCGCGAACGAGCGTCGGGTTCTCGGTGGCTGCCCGCAGATAGCTTCCGAGCTTGGTCTTCTCGATCATGAACCAGGTGGCGAGGCAGACGACGATCGAAAATGCGACGACCCAGCCGCGATACCACGGCAGGAACATGAAACCGAGGTTGGTGCCGCCCGGAATGGGATTCGTATAGGGCAGGCCCGACGAGCCGTACTGCTTGCGGAAGAGCCCTTCGATGATCAAGGCGAGGCCAAAGGTCAGCAGCAGGCCGTAGAGGTGGTCGAGGTGGTAGAGCCTCGAGAGAAACAGTCGCTCGAGCAGGATGCCCGTGGCGCCGACGATGATCGGCACGATGAGCAGCGCGCCCCAGTAGGGAATGCCGACGTACTGCATCAGCATCCACGCGCCGAACGCGCCCATCATGTACTGGGCACCGTGCGTGAAGTTGATGACGTTGAGCATGCCGAAGATGACGGCGAGGCCGAGGCTGAGCAGCGCGTAGAACGCACCGTTGATCAGGCCGAGCAAGAGCTGGCCGAACAACGCCTGTGGTGGCACGCCAAGAAGTTCAAACATGCGCTCTTCCCGCCTCGAGTCGGAAGAGGCGGCACAATTAGTACCGCCTCTCCGGCAACATCACTTCTTCACAAGCGGGCAATCGCCCTGGTCGATCGGCCGGAAGGCCTCCGCCGCTGGGATCGTGGCGCGGAGCGTGTAGTAGTCCCACTTGCCCTTGCTGTCCTTCGGCGCCTTCACCTCGAAAAGGTACATCGGATGGATCTTGCGGCCATCGGCGCGGATCTCGCCCTTACCGAAGAGTGCATCCTCGGTCGGCGTTGCCTTCATCTTCGCGACGACGGCGGCGCCATCAGCGTCAGACTTCAGCTCGTGCACTGCCTTGAGGTAGTGCGTGACCGCGGAGTAGACACCGGCCTGCACCATCGTCGGCTTGTTGCCCTTGTTGGCCTTCTCGAACTCAGCGGAGAACGCGCGATTGGCGTCCGTCTGGTCCCAGTACCAGGCTTCGGTGAGGATCAGCCCCTGCGCCGTCTGCAGGCCGAGCGCGTGCACGTCGGTGATGAAGACAAGGAGGCCCGCCAGCTTCTGTCCGCCCTGGACGATACCGAACTCGGCGGCCTGCTTGATCGAGTTGGTCGTGTCGCTGCCCGCGTTGGCCAGGCCGATGATCTTGGCCTTCGACTGCTGTGCCTGCAGCAGGAACGACGAGAAGTCCTGCCCCGGGAAGGGATGACGGACGCGGCCGACGACCTTGCCACCGGTCTTCTCGACGACCGCGGCCGTATCGCGCTCGAGCGCATGGCCGAAGGCGTAATCCGCTGTGAGGAAGAACCATGTGTCCCCGCCGGTCTTCACGACGGCATTACCGGTGCCGTTGGCGAGCGCCCAGGTGTCGTATGTCCAATGGACGGTATTGGGCGAGCAGGCCTTGCCCGTCAGGTCCGATGCCGCAGCACCGGAGACGAGGAACACCTTGTTCTTCTCCTTGGTGATGTTGTTCACTGCAAGCGCGACCGAGGAGGTCGGCACGTCCACGACAACGTCGACATTGTCGACGTCGAACCACTGGCGGACGGTGGTCGAGCCGATGTCCGGCTTGTTCTGGTGGTCAGCGAAGACGACCTCGATCTTCTCGCACTTGTTCGATTTGCAGTAGTCCGCGATGGCCTGGCGGGCGGCCCACACCGAGCCTTGGCCCGAGAGGTCCGCATAGGTGCCGGACTGATCGTTCATGACGCCGATCTTGATCACGCCGTCGCTCATTTGCGCGAGCGCCGCTGGTGCGGCAAACGCGGTCAATGCTGAGAGTGCAGCAGCCTTCCAACGCATGTTTCTCTCCATTGGCTCACTTCATTTACACGCCGAGATATGTCTCGAGCCGCTGACGGTTCGCGGCCAAGTCCCGGTTCTCGATCTCATCGACCACGGTGCCATGCTCGACCACGTAGTGGCGATCGGCAACCGTGGAGGCGAAATGCAGGTTCTGCTCGACAAGCAGCACGGTGAGGCCGCGCTTCTTGAGGTCGCGAATGACAACGCCGATCTGCTGCACGATCACGGGCGCCAGCCCTTCCGTCGGCTCGTCGAGAAGCAACAGCTCCGCGCCCGTGCGCAGGATGCGGGCAATGGCGAGCATCTGCTGCTCGCCGCCCGAAAGCTTCGTGCCCTGGCTGCGGGCCCGCTCCTTGAGCTGCGGGAACAGCTTGTGGATCTCGTCGAGCGAGAGGGCATCGCCCTTGACGGCCGGCGGGAGCAGAAGGTTCTCCGTGACATTGAGGCTCGCAAAGATGCCGCGCTCCTCGGGGCAGTAGCCGATCCCCATGCGGGCAATCTGGTTCGATGGAGCGGCGATCGTTTCGGTTCCGCCATAGCGGATCGAGCCGGTGCGCTTGTGCACGATACCCATGATCGATCGCATGGTCGTCGTCTTGCCGACGCCGTTGCGGCCGAGCAGCGTCACGACCTCGCCCTTGCGGACATTAAACGTCATGCCGTGCAGGATATGGCTCTCGCCGTACCAGGCATGGAGGTCGCGGACTTCGAGCAGCGGTGCCGGCTCAGCCATGGGCGCCTCGCAATGCCGGAGCGCTCTCGGGGTCCGTTGTTCCCATGTAGGCCTCGATCACCTGCGGGTTCTGCGAGACCGTGGCATAGGGGCCTTCGGCGATCACGCGCCCGCGCGCCAGCACTGTGATAGTGTCGGAGAGATCCGCAACGACCGAGAGATTGTGCTCGACCATGAGGACCGTGCGCGACTTGGCGGCCTTGCGGATGAGCTGAGAGATGCGGCCGATATCCTCGCGGCCCATGCCGGCCATGGGTTCGTCGAGGAGCATGACCTCGGGCTCGAGAGCGAGCGTCGTCGCGATCTCCAGCACGCGCTTGCGGCCATAGGGAAGCTCGGCGGCAACCAGGGATTCGGTGCCGGCAAGCCCGACATCCTGCAGGATCGCGAGAGCACGATCATTGAGCTGATCGAGCGTCGTCTCGGAGCGCCAGAAGTGGAACGACGTGCCAAGCTGGCGCTGCAGCGCAATGCGCACGTTCTCGAGCAGTGTCAGGTGCGGGAAGGTTGCGGAGATCTGGAAGGATCGGACAAGGCCGAGGCGTGCGACACTGGCCGGCGCCAAGCGCGTGATGTCCTGGCCGTTGAGGTGGATGCGCCCGGACGTCGGCGCCAGGAACTTGGTGATGAGATTGAAGCAGGTCGTCTTGCCGGCGCCGTTCGGGCCAATCAGGGCATGGATCGTGCCGCGCTTGACTTTCAAGTTCACCTTGTCGACAGCGCGGAATCCCTTGAAGTCCCGGACCAGATCCTGAGTTTCGATGGCGACGTCTTGGTCCATGCCAGCCCTTCGCGTTTCAGGCCGTGGACCTCATCGGGAGCGGGGTAGGCTCCGCTCGGAAGCAACCCTATCCACTGCATGTGGCTTTGACGGCTCTTTGGAACCTCACAGCCGCCTGCCGCGGCTCATGGCTTCCACACTCCCAGCATTTTCTTCTTGGTTTTTCGTGTCTTTACAGCAGGGTCCCCCGCTGTCGTCAAGCGTCATTACGTATACTGAACTGACATACGAGTTGTCGCAGGGGGTGACGCACGCAGGGTGAAAACACCAGCATCGGCGGGCACGCCGCGCGCATGATTCCGTGTCCAAATGCTAGTTCTGCGCCCGCAAGCGGGCCATGTTGTCGGCGAAGTTGTTTTCAGAGTGAACAGCAGTCTATTGTGTCGCCCACTGGGTGAGGCATCTCACCCCCACACAAGCATTCACAACACGTGCCCTGGGAGGAAGTATCCAATGGCCGACAAGCCAACGATCACGACTGCCAAGTTGAAGCGCCGCACCGTCATCGCCGGGCTCGGCGCGACTGTCGCCATGCCTTGGGTGGCGCGCGCACAAGGCGGCAACGTCGTCCGCATCGGTGTGCCGACGAAGACCTATTATCCGACCATCATCGCCGAGACGGCGATCCGCCAGAAGCTCTTCGAGAAGGAGGGGCTGAAGCCGGAGCTGACGATCTACCGCAGCGGCGCCGAGGGCTTCGAGGCACTGGCCGCGGGCGCCGCCGACATCGTCATGAATTCGACCATGAGCGTCGCAGGTGGCCTCAAGCGTGGCGTCAACGCACGCTGCGTCGCCAATGCCGCGAATGGCTACTACGGTTGGCAGCTCGTCGTGAAGACGGACTCGCCGATCACGAAGGTGTCCGAGATTGCCGGCAAGAAAGTCGGCATCACCTCGGCCGGATCGGGGACGGACATCCTCGCGCTGTGGACCGTTGCCGAGCACAAGATCCAGTTCACGCGCGTCCCGCTCGGTGGCGGTGGTCTCGTGCCGAACCTGCTGACAGGCAACATCGACGCGACCGTTCTCTATTCGCCGCTCACCTACAAGGTTGTCGACGAGAAGGTGGCGCGGGTGCTGATCGACTACGGCACGGCCGTGCCGGCCCATTCGACCGGAAGCTGGATCGCCACTGACAAGGTCATCAAGGAGCGGCCCGATGTCGTCCAGAAGGCGGTGAACGCGCTCTATGGTGGTGTGGGCTTCCTCGTCGAGGACAAGAACCGCGACGCAGCCGTGAAGCTGGTCGCCGAGATCGACGAAATCCCAGAAAAGATTGCGGCTTTCGAGCTCGACCGCAACCTCAAGCTCATCTCGCGGACGGGCGAGTTCAAGCTTGAGTGGGTCGAGCGTGCGCTCGACAACGCACGTCTCATCGGCATGAAGGAACTGGCTGGGCCCAAAGAGGTCTTCGTCGAGCAGTTCAAGCCGGTGCCGACGAAAGTTTGAGACCTGTCGGCCGAAAGGCCAAGAGCCGGCTGTGCGAGCTTCGCACAGCCGGTGCCTTTAGCTAGCACCTCGAACTTCAGGGTCTGTCTTGAAACGCTGGCAAATCATTCTCGTTCGATCGGCGATCCTGGTCCTTGTGCTCGGAGCCTGGGAGTTCGCGCCGCGCTTGGGCGCAGTCAACTCCATGCTCCTGCCGCCGCTCTCCGACGTACTTGCGACATTGCAGGTTCAGATCGCACGGCCAGCCGTGCAGGAAGCCATCCTGGTCACAGCGCTCGAAGTCATCGTTGCCTTCATCATTGCGGTGCCGATCGGTGCGGCAGCCGGTGTCGCCATTGCCGAGTTCCCCTATGCGGGCGCCATCTTCAAGCCGATGCTGTTCTATGTCTTCAGCATCCCGAAATCGATCTTCCTGCCGATGTTCATTCTCATCTTCGGCATCGGTTTCCAGCAGAAGGTCGCCTACGCCGCCTTCACGACGGCATTCGTGGTGCTCATGAGCGCGACGGCCGCCGTCGAGTCCGTCAAATCCGACTACATCCTCGTTGCCCGCTCCTTCGGCGCGACGCCTCTGCAGATCCTGCGGCGCGTCTACGTGCCGAGCATGATGCCCGTCCTGCTCGAGACGCTGCGCATCTCCATGATCTTCAATTTCACCGGCGTGATGATTGCGGAGATGTACGCGTCGCGCACCGGCATCGGCCACCTGATCTCGAACTGGGGTGAGAACTTCCAGATGCCGCAGCTCTTTGCCGGCGTCATCATGCTCTCCGTGGTGGCCATCGCATTCAACGAAACCGTACGCTACCTGGAGGCTCGATGCAGTACGTGGCGGACTTGAACACAGCCAAGACGGCCGGTGCCGCGATCGAGATCGATCGTGTGAGCCACGTGTACGCGGGGCCGGAGGGCGGGGTTCCGGCGCTCAGCAACGTCTCGATGAAAGTCGGCGCGGGACGCTTCATCGTCATTGTCGGGCCGAGCGGTTGCGGCAAGACCTCGCTGCTCATGATGATGGCGGGCCTGCGCGACCACACCGAGGGCCGCATCGACGTCCATGGCGCGCCGATGCCGAAGCCCGATCCGGAGCGCGTCGGCGTCATCTTCCAGGAGGCGAGCCTCTTTCCCTGGCTCACGACCTACGACAACATCGAGTTTCCTCTGAGCCTGCGCGGCATGTCCAAGGACGAGCGTCGCCGCAGGTCCGAGCCCATGCTCAAGCTCGTCGGCCTCACTGGCTTCGGCGAACGCTATCCGCATGAGCTTTCGGGCGGCATGAAGCAGCGCGTCTCGATCGCCCGCGGCCTCGTGCAGGATCCGCCCGTGCTTCTGATGGACGAGCCCTTCGCCGCGCTCGACGAGCAGACGCGCATGACCATGGGGCATGAGCTGCTGCGCATCTGGGAGACGACCAACAAGACCGTCGTCTTCATCACGCACAGCCTGACGGAAGCCGTCTATCTCGCCGATGAGGTCTACGTGATGTCGCCGCGTCCCGGGCGCATGATCGATCACATCATGGTCGACCTGCCGCGCCCGCGCACGTACGAGATGATGGCGACGGATACCTTCGGCCGCCTGCGCGATCGCATCTGGCAGCAGATCCGCAAGTCCCACTGAGGTCCACGATGCGACGTCCCGATCCGAAGATCGTCCGCTGGGGTATCCTGATCGCGCTGCTCGTCGCTTGGGAGGTGGTGCCGCTGACGGGCCTGCTGCCTGAGCTCTTTCTGCCGCGCCTGTCGAAGACGCTTGGCGTTCTTTGGACGGATCTCGATAAATACTGGGCCGCGCTGCTGGTGACGCTCTACGAGGTCGTCCTCGCGATGGTGATCGCCTGCGGATTTGGCATCCTCGCGGGCACCACCATCGGCGGTATTGCCGTCATGCGCGATCTGCTGCTTCCCGTGTTCTCGAGTCTCTACGCCGTGCCGATTGTCATTCTCTATCCGATCTTCACGGCTTGGTTCGGCATCGGATCTGAATCCAAGATCATGTTCGCAGGCATCTACGGATTCTTCCCGGTCATGCTTTCGACGGCAGCCGGTATCCGCACGATCGATCCGCAGTTCCTGCTCGCCGCCCGCAGCATGGGCGCAACCGTCTATCAGCAGATCACCAAGGTCATCATCCCGGCATCGCTGCCAACTGTTTTCGGCGGCTTGCGTATCGGCGGCGCGCTCGCGATCATCGGCGTCGTGGTCGCCGAGATGCTGACGGCGTCCGCCGGCATCGGCTACCTCGTGACGCTGAACCGCACGATCCTAGACAGTCCGCGCGTTTTCGCCGGCATTCTTTGCATCCTCGTGCTGTCGGTCGCCTATGACATCATCGCGCGGCGGCTGGAGCGGCGCATGGTAGTCTGGCAGTCGGCCGGTCGGCGCCAGCAGCAGACATCGCCACGTCCGGTAAGCCAAGGTGCACCGGCGCCGGCAGCAGCATGAGCAACTAAGATCCCGCAGGGAGTACAACCCATGGCCAACAAGATCCTGCCAACGACCGTCGTCGGCAGCTACCCGCAGCCCGATTGGCTCGTGAACCGCGAGTTGCTCTCCAAGCAGGTGCCGCGTGTGCGCCTGAACATCTGGCGCATTCCCGAGGCTCAGCTCGAGCAGGCGCAGGATGACGCGACGATCCTCGCGATCCGTGACATGGAGCGTGCCGGCATCGACATCATCACCGACGGTGAAGCGCGGCGCGAAAGCTATTCGAACCGCTTCGCGACGGCGCTCGAAGGCATCGACGCGAGCGAGGCCGGCGAGGTCATCGCGCGCACCGGCAACACGCGCACGCCAGTTCCTCGCGTTGTCGGTAAGATTCGCCGCAAGGGCCCCGTCGAAGTGCGCGATATGGAGTTTCTGCGCCGCAATACGGATCGGCTCGCGAAGATCACGCTCCCCGGCCCGTTCACGATGAGCCAGCAGGCGAAGAACGAGTTCTATAAGGACGCCGACGAGATGGTCATGGACTACGCCGCCGCCGTGAACGCGGAGGCCCATGATCTCGTGAAGGCCGGCGCCGACGTCATCCAGCTCGACGAGCCCTGGCTGCGCAATGATCCGGATGCCGCCAAGCGCATCGCGATCAAGGCGATCAACCGCGCGCTTGAAGGCATCAAGGTGCCGACGGTCGTCCATCTGTGCTTCGGCTATGCCGCCGTCGTGCCGGGCTCCTCGAAGCCCGTTGGTTATTCCTTCCTGCCCGAGCTTGCCGATACGGTTGCCGAGACGATCTCCATCGAAGCTGCCCAGCCGAAGCTCGATCTCGGCATTCTCAAGGAGCTGGCGCCGAAGAAGGTCATGCTCGGTGTGCTCGACCTCGGCGACAAGACCGCCGAGACGCCGGAGATCGTCGCCGAGCGCATTCGTGCCGGCCTCAAGTTCCTCCCTGCCGACAAGCTCGTCCCCGCGCCGGATTGCGGTATGAAGTATATGTCGCGCGAGCTCGCCTTCGCGAAGCTCAAGGCCATGGTCGACGGCGCCGCGATCGTGCGCAAGGAACTCTCGTAGCGCCGACCTCTCCTGCTGCCGCTTTCTTTCTCGGCTCTGAGCCAACAAATCTGGCAGCGCGCATCGCTGCCAGAACTTGGTGAGGGGTGGCGTATGCACGCGCGATGATTGACCCCGCCAGCGTATGACGCCATCGTGGCTGGACGTCACGTGGCGCGCAAATGCCGAGCAGGGGCTCATGAAGGAAATCGGACGTCTCGAGCTGATCCGCGAGTCCCTCGTGGCCGTCGTCAATGAGATGCGGGCCAATGTGATCCGCAGCTCCTACTCCTCCATCATCTACGAAGGGCACGACTTCTCCTGTGCCCTCGTCATGGCGGACGGCCGCCTCGTCGCGCAAGGCGATGCAGACAACCCCATCCATATCTTCGCCGTGCCCTATTCGACGGCCGAGGTCGCGAAGACCTTTGCCGGCGACATCCATCCCGGCGATATCTTCCTGCACAATGATCCCTACACGGGCGGAACGCATCTCAACGACGTGCTGATGCTCTATCCGGTCTTTCACGAGGGCCGGCTCGCGCTCTTCACGGCGACGCGCTGCCATTGGGGCGACGTAGGCGGCATGACGCCTGGCTCGCTCTCCGGTCGCGTTACGGAAGTCTACCAGGAAGGTATCCGCATCGTACCGACGCGCATTTGCGAGCGCGGACGCATGAACGATGCCTTCATCAATCTCCTGCTCGACAACATGCGCATCCGCGAGGAGCGCCGCGGCGACTTCAACACGATGCTCGGCGCTTCGCGAAAGGCTGCCGAGCACATCGGTCGCCTCTTCAAGCGGTTCGGTGGGAACGCCTTCCTCGATTCCATCGAGGAGCTGATCGCCCGCTCCGAGCGTCTCATGCGCGCGCGCATCAGCGACATTCCCGACGGCGTGTACCAGGCCGAAGGCTATCTCGACAGCAACGGCCACAGTCCGGAGCCGCTGGTCGGCCGCCTCAAGCTGACGGTCGCAGGCGACCACATGATCGCGGACTTCACCGGCAGCAGCCCGCAGACGGGCGGGCCGACAAATGTCGGTCCAGCCATGGCGCTCAATGCCGTCGCGAGCGTGGTGAAGTCCTATCTCGATCCGCAGACGCCGGTGAACCACGGATCGTTCAATCCGCT
>JAEZAW010000241.1 GCA_023430315.1 Pseudomonadota bacterium
GTGCCGGCGGCTTCCGCGAGCTGCTCGCGCAAACGCTGCCGGATGAATTCAGGCTCTCCGAGCAGCCGCCCTATCTTGTCATCGATACGCGCCGTCACCTGCAGGCGAAGCGTTCCGTGCCGCTGCCTGAAATGCCTGAGCGCGAGATGGCCCCATCCCGCACGATGGCGCCGCCGTCAAGTAGTGCAGCGAGCACACGCGGACTTGCCGATCACTTTGGCGGCCAGGGCGGCCTGCAGCGCCGCCCGCAGCAGCCCACGTTCGATCATCACGACGAAGACTTCCGTCCCGAGCGCGCTCTGCCCCCGCCTGCGGCTTCGGTGCCGGAGCCGCGGTCGCTCGCCGGCACGCCGCGCTACAGCCAGAATGATGCCCCCATCCGCGAGCCCTCGCCCCGCTCGCCCACGCTCTCCGCGCCGCTGACGCCGGCCCAGGCGCCGAAGCCCAGCGCTTCGACGCACGCGGCTGCGCCATCCCAGGGCATGGGCCAGGGCATGGCAACGCCCGCGGCTTCCCCGGCGCGCCCGAAAGAGACTGGCTCGTCGATCCAGCAGTCGATCGCGCGCATTCACGAGGCCTGTCAGGCACCGCCGCTGGCGCCGCCCGAGTACCGCACGCTCTTCGAGGTCATGGCGCTCGAGATCAACGAGAACAACCTGCTTGGCGCGCAGACCATCCAGAATGTGTTGCGTCGCGCGCAGGAGTACGGCTTGGAGCTGCGCCGCGACGATGTGCGCTTCGTGATGGATGTCGTGAGCGAGGCGGATCCATGGTTCGAGCAGGGTGCGTCCGCAAACCTGTTCGCTGGGCGTTTCCGCAATTTCGTCGTAGCGCGCTGCCGCGGTCAGGGCCTGAAGCTCTCGGCTGACGAGCTCGACCTCATCGAAGCGTGGTTCGTCGGCAATAGCAGCCCGGCAGGTGCAACGACCTCGCGTACGAGCGCCCAGACCGCGCAGCAATATGTGCCGCCGCAGGGCGGTATGGTGAGCGATCCAGCGCGGGGTTCTGCACCCGGCCAGCCCCGCACCGCGGACGAATTCACCAGCGACGAATTCCCACGCATAGTCCGCACGCGCCTGCGCGGCTGACAAACGCCATCCTTCACTCTTCCCCTGGAGCATGATCGCTTCGATCGGCGCGCAGTTTCTGCGCATCGGTCGGAGCCATCGTGCGCCCGGTTTTCGGCATAGCCCTTGAGTTCGGCCGCAGCTACTTTGGCTGCTCCGCGCCAACGACAGGATCGTCAGTCATGAGCATTCGCATTCGCCGCCTCGAGGCCAAGGACAAGCCGGCGTGGCTGCCGCTCTTCAAGGGCTACATCGAGTTCTACAAGTCGAATGTTCCCGACGACGTCATCGAGATGACCTGGGAGCGTCTGCTGAGCGGTAAGGAGGGATTTCACATCGGTCTGGTGGCAGTCGGCGACGACGACGTGCCGATCGGCATTGCGCATATCCTCTTCCATCGCTCGACATGGTCGCCGACCTGGTATTGCTACCTTGAGGATCTGTTCGTCGATCCGAAAGTGCGCGGCAAGGATATCGGCCGGCGCCTGATCGAGCAGGTTTATGCCGAAGCGGATGCACGCGGTGCAACGCGCACGTATTGGGCGACGCAGGAATTCAACTATCGCGCGCGCGGCCTCTACGACAAGGTCGCAACGAAGTCGCCCTTCCTGCAGTTTCGGCGGTGATGGATCGCGAGCGCTACGCGCTCGCGATTATCGCCCCCTCCGCTTCGCCGACGAACGGGCGGAAGTGTTTGCGGATGCTGTCTTCCGGCAGATCCTTCGTGATGAATACGAGACGCGAGCGCTGATCCGCGCTCGGCCACTTCGCGAGCGTCTCCGGCGGATAGAAAATGTGCTGCACGCCGTGGACGACGAACGGCTTCGTCTGATCCTTCACATTCAGAATGCCCTTCACGCGTAGGAGGCGCTCGCCGTAGAGCTGGGCGAGAAGCTGCATGGCATTGGACAGCTCTCGCCCGTCGAGCGGCTCCACGAACGTCAGGCAGAACGAGCGAATGCCGTGCAGATGCTGATGCGCGGGATGATCGCAATGCGGGTCGGCGCACGCTTCGTCGTGAGCGTGGTGATGATGCTCATGATCGTGCGAATGCGCGTGCTCATGATCGTGCTCGCAGTCGGGCCCGCAATGTGCGCCGTGTGCGTGATGTCCGTCATCCTCCTTATAGCGTTCGGCGGCGAGCCAGCGCTCGGGATCGACGCCTGTCAGTGCCGGCTCGTGGGCGCCGAGGCCGATCAGCTCCGAAGGCGCGATATCGCCCTTGACTGCGCGACGGATCTGCCCCGCTGGGTTCAATGCCTTGAGGCGCCGCTCCAGTGCTTCGACGTTCTGCGCTTCTGTTAGGTCCGCTTTAGTCACAATGAGGCGATCTGCGATCGCAATCTGCTTTGCGGGCTCGAAATGCGCTTCGATCTGGTGTAAGCCCAACTGAGCATCGACAGTCGTTACGACGGCGTCGAGCTGATAGATGCGGTAGAGGCTTTCTTCCGTCATCAGCGTGTGAACGATCGGCGTTGGATCGGCGAGACCGGTCGTCTCGAGGACAACGCGCTGCATCGGTGGGATGTCGCCCCAGAGCGATTTGGTGTGCATCCGCTCGAGTGCCTGCACGAGATCACCGCGCACTGCGCAGCACACGCACCCCGAGGGGAGCAGGACGGCGTCGTCGTCGATCTTTTCGACGAGCGCAGCGGCGATACCGACCTCCCCGAACTCGTTGATGATGACGGCAGTGCCGGCCATCGCAGGGTCATCGAGCAGGCGCTTCAGCAGCGTCGTCTTGCCGGACCCGAGGGAGCCGGTGAGGACGGTGATGGGGATCGCGGGGTTCGGGGTCATGCTCATGTCGGCCCTCGTTATTGCCTAGCGAGGCAGGCTATCGGGTCGCGCGAAGGATTGGGAGTCGGATCATGGTGCGTGAGATCGTGAGGGCGACAGGAGCTGGCCGGCGGCTGCCCCAGCGGGGAACGGCCGAGCTGGTCGCGCGCCGCAGCGTGGTCGACACGGCCCTCGCCATGAGCCGCCGAGGCTTGTCGCCCGGCCGCTCGGGCAATGTTTCGGTGCGTTTCGAGGATGGGATCCTGATCACGCCGTCGGGGCTCGCCTATGACCTCACGACGCCCGCCGACATCGTGCGCGTCCGTATTGACGGCCATATCCCTGTCGGGCAACTGGCGCCGTCGAGCGAGCTGCTGTTCCATTTGGCGGTCTACCGCTGCAGGCCCGATGTCGGCGCCATTGTCCATTGCCATTCGATGCACGCGACAGTGCTCGCTTGCGCGCGGCGCGCCATTCCCGCCTTCCACTATATGGTGGCGTCGGCCGGCGGCGACGATATCCCGCTGGTGCCCTATGCCACGTTCGGCAGCGAGGAGCTCGCACAGCACGTCGCCGAAGGTCTGAGGCACCGCAATGCCTGCCTGATGGCCAATCACGGGCAGACCGCAGTCGGCGCGAACGGGCCTGCGGCCCTGGCGCTCGCGGAGGAGGTCGAAATCCTGGCGGAGCAGTACGTCAAGGTGCTCATGCTCGGAACGCCGCACGTGCTCGCGCGGGACGAGATGGCGCGCGTCGTCGAGCGCTTCGCGAGCTATGGGCGGAACGGGAAGGGCTGATCGAGCGCCTGCTTTGCGAGCTGGACAAGGGGGAGGCTGACGATGAAGCCGATGATGAACCTCGACGAGGTCGAGTTCGATGACGTCGAGGAGAATGGCCTCTATACGTCGAAACGCGGCCAGATCAGCGATCATATCGGTGCCAAGCAACTCGGCTACAATCTGACCGTCCTGCCGCCGGGAAAGGCGCAATGCCCTTTCCACAACCACCACGGCGAAGAGGAGATGTTCTTTATCCTCGAGGGCGAAGGCGAGCTGCGCTTCGGGGACAAGCGCTATCCAATCCGCAAGCACGACGTCATCGCCTGTCCGACCGGTGGGCCTGAGGTCGCGCACCAGATCATCAATACCGGTACGACAACCATGCGATATCTGGCCCTCTCGACGAATGTCGATATCGAGACGTGCGAGTACCCGGATTCGGGAAAGATTTCCGTCGTGACGGGGAAGCGTGGTGAGCCCGGGCTGCGCAAGATGTTTCGGTCCGAGGCTACTGTCGACTACTACGATCGCGAGAAGACATGAAGAGTGGTTCGCATCTGGACAGCGCGAGCCATCAACCCCAAGGCGGTTTGATCCAGTTGAAGAGATCGATGCCGCCGTCGACCACCAGCGTCGTGCCCGTGATATAGCCGGCGAAGCGGTCCGACAGCAGGGCGATCGCCGGTCCGGCAAGATCGGCCGCGGTGCCGAGCCGGCCGAGCGCGATCTTGCCGTCGAAATCATAAGCCGCCGCATTGAAGCCGCCACCTGGAATGGCACCGGGTGCGATGGCGTTGACGCGGATGCCGGCCGGCCCGAAATGCCGGGCAAGCTCGCGCACGACCATCGTCATGCCGGCCTTGGCGGCGGAATAGTGCGGTAGATTGCGCGGAGTCTCGGCGTGGAGCGACGTGACGAGCAGCAAACTGCCCTTCGCTCCGCGCGCCTGCATCCGGCCGGCCAGCTCGCGGCCGAGGAAGTAGCCCGCGCGGACATTCACGTTCTGGAACGCATCCCAGGTGGCTTCACTGACGGCGCTCGCGTCATCCACCTCCTTGCGCGGTGGACAGGCCGAGTGCACGAACATGTCGACGGGCGCTTCACCGATCTTCGCCAGCAGGTTACGCCAGCCATTCGGCGTCGAGAGGTCGGTCGTGATTGCTTCGGCCTTCCCGCCACCCGCCGTAATGGCCGCCAGCGTCGCGGCATTGCGCTCAGGATCGACGTCGGCGAGCAGGACTTTGGCGCCTTCCGCAGCAATGCCCTCGGCTATGGAGCGGCCGATGTTGGAGGCGGAGCCGGTCACGAGCGCGCATTGCCCGGTAAAGAGCCCGATCGGTTTCATTTCTACCCTCCCTGGCGGCCTATCGCGCCGGCCAACAAAAAGCCCGCTCGGATCGTATGCCGAACGGGCCTCGATGTCCTATGCGGGCGGAGCGGATCGCCCCCTCAGGGTTTCTTGCGGAAGCGATCCAGGCTGATGACGTTCTGCTGCCCCTGATCCTGTGCAGGCGTCTCGGCAACGTCCGCTTCGTTCTCGGTGCCGGATGGCACCGGAACGAGTGCAGCTTGCGGCCGCGATGCGGGCTCGATGCGGCGGCTCGGAGCCCCTTCCGTCCCATTCTCGTCGTCGAGGGACGCGGCTTCGTCATCCTTGTCGGAGCGCGTGCGGCGCACCGGGCGCTTCCGGTCGCCGGCAGCCGGCCGGTTGGATGCGCGCCCGATGCCCGGCACACCAGAAATCTGGCCGCCGATACCGGAATCCTCGTTGAGGCCGACGACGCTACCGCTGCTGTCGCGTGCGGTACCGGCCTCGTCGAACTGGAGACCGTACGGCACGCTCGGATCGAAGAAGACCTTGATCGCGGCAAAGGGAATGACGAGCCGTTCGGGAATGCCGTCGAACCTCAGTTTCACCTCAAAGCGGACGTCGGTGACGATGAGCTCCCAGAACACGTGCTGGAGCACGATCGTCATTTCCTCGGCGTATTTGCCCTTGAGGCGCTTCGAGAGCACCACGCCCGGATGGCGGGTGTCGAAGGCGATATAGAAATGGTGATTGCCGGGAAGTCCCGACTTCTGTACCCGCGTCAGTACAGCACGCACGACGCCACGCATGGCCTCCTGCGCTAGCGCGTCGTAGTCGATCTCGTGCTCAGCCGTCATGCTTCAGTCTTCGCACCAGCCCACACAGTGCGCCACCATGCGGCTTGCATGGAGGCAAGTGGAGGGCTTCTGTTGCCCGGTGCCCTCCGAACCGCGCCTGACGTTGCTAGACGCCAGGGCTTCAAGTTCAGACTAGTCCAGCCGCATTACGCAGCGAGAGCAGTCTCAGCATAGTTGTCATTGGCAACTATTCTGGTGACCCGATAACGGCGGTATCATGCCGGGCAAAAGAGCACCCTTTACACCCTCGTCGATCCTATTTTCGCCCCCAGCAACAGGCCACGATTGGCTCTGGTTCCCCCCGAAGGCACCACCGGCGTGGTGCAAGTCTCGTGGGCTGATGGTGGAGGCGCCGGGTACCGCCCCCGGGTCCGAAAGGCTTATTCCGATGTCCATTTATCGCCATAGCCGGACGAATCCGGCAAACTCAATATAGGATGGCCTTCCGCCAAATGAAAGCTCGCTCCGCCACACGTGTGGAAGACCGGCAACGTCGGCCGATCAATTTCACATTGTAAACCTTACGGCCGCGTGACCACGGAGAGACAGGAACATTGGCAAACCATCTTCTGGCCGGCCCACCAAGCTACGATCCGCGCGGCACCTGGCCGGCGTTGCTCGCCTTGGTGGCGGCCATCATCGTCCAGGGAGGCCTGCAGCTTCTCGGCGGCGTGCTCGGCGCGGCCGTGGCCGCAGGCGAGCCGGGCTTCCTGACCGGCGTGCCGGAGGATAAGCGGCTGTTACTCTCCGTTATCGTTTTCCTCGCGCTCTCTCAGGTAGGCGTGATCGCCTTTGCGTGGTGGGCGGCGGGGTTCTTCGGTGGCGAACGGCGCGCCGTGCTGCATCTCGACCGCGGTCTGCCGAGCCTCCGCGATGTCGCCATAGCGATTGCCGGGCTGGTTGTCGTGCTCGGGACCTACAATCTGCTGGTCTACCTGCTCCGGCCCGACCTCTTCATGGCCGATGTCGCGACCTTCCTGCCGATGCTGCAGGTGCCGATCTGGCCCGTGACGGCGCTGGCCGTCGGCATCGGCGCGCCCATCTCGGAGGAGATCCTCTTTCGGGGTTTCGCACTCGCTGCGCTCACCCGTTGGCGCGGTGGCTTCTGGACGGCGGCACTCGTTGCAAATGTCGCCTGGACGAGCTTCCATCTCGGCTACTCGGTGGCCGGGCTTCTCGAGGTTTTCATCGGCGGCCTCTATATTTCCTGGCTGCTGTGGCGCTCGGGAAATCTCTGGCTGCCGATCATCGCGCACATGGCAACCAACATCGTGTTTCTGGCCGTGATCGCAGTTTATCCTTTCGCGTGAGCGCGCCAGTCCGCACGCTCCAGCTGATACACGTAGCAGTCGTCCTCTCCGAACATCCGCCGCTCGATCCGACGAAAGCCAAGGCGCTCGTAGAAGCGAAGGGCGCCGGTGTTACGGACCAGCGGATCGACCAGAATGGCGGTGACAGCGGGCTCGGCGAAGCAGCGCCCGATCGCCCGGCGCATCATTTCGGTGCCGTAGCCATGGCCGTGATCCGAGGCCGAGCCGATCCAGATATCGATAGCGCGCAGGTTCGGCGCGATGGTGCCCCAGTAGTGGCTCTCCTCCTGCTCGGGATCGATGATCTGCATCATTCCGATCGGACGGCCGACCACCTCGGCGATTAGGAACTCGCGCCAGGGTACGGTACGCGGCAGCTCGGCCCGCCAGTCGTACATCGGATCGTCGCTGCCCGTTGCGGCGATGACATGCGGCTCGCGATCCCAGGCTTCGATCGTCGGCGCATCGGCGAGAGTGGCTGTTCGGAGTTTCATTCGGGGAATGGTGTCCTGCGAGATATGGCCAGAAGGGGACGGATCTGCTCAATTTACCGTCTACCGCGGAACGTAGCTTGACGCGGCATCCGCAACCCCCGATAAGGTGCGCCTCATGAAACGCATCGTGCAGAAACCCGCCGTCGACAGCTGTTGCGGCATCATTTTCATCACGGGCTAGCTTTCGCTGGCGCGGCCGCGTTTCTCTGCCAGAAATCCCGAGCACAGAGACCTTCCCGCCAGCCCTTCGGGCCGAGGTGCGGCATGACGCTCACGCTCTACAATACCCTGACGCGGCGCAAGGAGCCGTTCCGGCCGATCGATCCGAAGAACGTGCGCATGTACGTCTGCGGGCCGACGGTCTACGACCTCGCGCACATCGGCAACGCGCGTCCGATCATCGTTTTCGACGTGCTCTTCCGGCTGCTCCGCCACATCTACGGCGAGAAGCACGTTACGTACGCGCGTAACATCACGGACGTCGATGACAAGATCAACGCGCGCGCGGTCGACCTCTTTCCCGAGCTGCCGCCAACCGAGGCCATCCGCAAGCTCACCGAGGAAACGACGGCACAGTTCCACAAGGACATTGCCGCGCTTGGCGTGCTTCAGCCAAGCGTCGAGCCGCGGGCGACCGACCACATCGCCGAGATGCGCGTGCTTTGCGACGCGCTGGTTGCGAATGGCCATGCCTATGTCGCCGAGGATCACGTGCTGTTCGCGGTCGGCTCCATGCCGGACTACGGCAAGCTCGCGCGGCGCTCGCTCGAGGAGATGGAGGCTGGCGCCCGCGTCGATGTTGCGCCTTACAAGCGTGGGCCCATGGATTTCGTGCTCTGGAAGCCCTCGAAGCCGGGTGAGCCTGCGTGGCCGTCGCCAGCCGGAATCGCGACGCCGGGACGGCCGGGTTGGCACATCGAGTGCTCGGCCATGGCGGGGAAGCATCTCGGCAACGTCTTCGACATTCACGGCGGCGGCATCGATCTCGTGTTTCCCCATCATGAGAATGAGCTGGCCCAGTCGCGGTGCGCGCACGGGACGCCGATCATGGCGCAGGTGTGGATGCACAACGGCTTCCTGCAGGTCGAGGGCGAGAAGATGTCCAAGAGCCTGGGGAATTTCGTGACGATCCACGAGTTGCTGGCGAGCGATAAGTTCGGTGGCACGCCGTGGCATGGGCGAGTTGTGCGACTGGCGATGCTGGGCACGCATTATCGCCAGCCCATCGACTGGACTGTCGAACGGCTGGCGCAGGCGCGCTCCACACTCATCGATCTGGCGTCGATCCTTCATGGCGTGCCCGCGGCCGATGAGCCCCATCCCGATGTGGTGGCGGCACTGTCCGACGATCTCAACACGCCGAGTGCGGTATCGATCATTCACGGTCTGGCCAAGTCGGCGCGCCGCAACACGGATGTCGCAGGTCAGTTGAAGGCGACGCTGCAGTTTCTGGGCGTTTACGATGACGAGACGCCGGCGGAACTGAACGTTGGTCACGAAGTGCGCAAGGTCGATGCGGACAAGGTCGAGGCTCTGGTAGCGGCGCGTCTGGCTGCCCGCAAAGCCAAGGACTTCAAGGAAGCTGATCGCATTCGCGACGAGCTTGCCGGCATGGGCGTGCAGCTCAAGGACGCGAAGGATCCAGCGACGGGCGAGATCGTCACGACCTGGGATGTGACTTGATCGCTGCAGCGCCCGTTGTCGGTCGCCGGAGCCAAGGGTCCTGATTGGCGTTATGCTACTGGCGAGCTTCATGGAGGCCTGCCATGGCGAATACACTGGATCACGTCGGCCTGACTGTCGGTGACTTTGCACGTGCCAAGTCGTTTTATTCTGCGGCACTGCAACCGCTCGGCATTTCGCTTGTCATGGAACTGGACCGGGCGGCCACAGGCGGTTACGAAGGAGCAGGGTTCGGCAAGGGCAAGCCAGATTTCTGGATCTCAGGTGGCGCGGCCAGTTCACCCATTCACGTCGCATTCGCTGCAAATTCGCGCGCGGATGTCGATGCCTTCTACAAAGCTGCGATAGCTGCAGGCGGAACAGACAACGGCGCGCCGGGTCTGCGTCCGCACTATCATAAGGACTACTACGGCGCTTTTGTTCTTGATCCCGACGGCAACAACGTCGAGGCTGTTTGTCACCGATCCTGAGTAACCGTGCGTACAATGACCAATACCGACCCCGAGACACGCCCGCCGTTCCATCGGCACTGGATTTATTATCTCATCCTTAAGCTCGCTGTCGTAGCAGCTGCTGTGGCCATCGCGCTGCGCTATGCTGAAGTCATCTGAGGTCCCCCGGTGAGCCGTCAACGCCTGTACCTCTTCGACACGACGTTGCGCGATGGCG
>JAEZAW010000253.1 GCA_023430315.1 Pseudomonadota bacterium
TGCGGGATGACGGCCTCGACGTGCTGGTGAGTATGCTCCAGTCCGACGAGGCCATTCGCCTCGGCCTCGCCTGGGAGGCGAACGTGGCGGCCGATGCCGGCCTCGTCTTCCACAATTTGCCGACCGGCGATTTCGGCGTGCCCTCTTCCTTCGAGACCGCCGGCGCGCTGATTGCCGCAGTCGCGACGGAGTTTGAGGCCGGCCGCGCCGTCGGCGTTCACTGCTTTGCCGGCCGCGGCCGCTCCCCGCTGTTCGCGTGCGGCGTCCTCGTGCACCTCGGTGTCGAGCCGGACGCGGCGATCACGGCTGTATCCCAAGCGCGCGGGCGGCGCGTGCCCGAGACGGACGACCAGCACCGCTGGATCCACGACTTCGCGGCATGGCGGCGCGGTGCGGCATCCTGAGTGAACCGACGCGCGCAAGGCGGACAAAAAGCACATAATAAACAAGACGAATTGCGAGCCCGGCGGCGACGGATTGGCAGCTGCCTGTGCGTTCTAATTCGCGTGCGGGCGGGCAATCACGGGCCCTCAATACCTCGTGATGAACGCGTCTCAGTACTAGAGCGCGTCGCGCATCAGGCGTACTGTGCCCGCAACTTGATGAGCCTTATCCGCGCTGTGGACGACTGAAGCACAAGGTGTGCTGAAATCCCCCGCGGAAACTATCCGCGCCATTGGGCATTCAGTAGGAAGTGGCCCCGCGTGGCGCGTAGAGAGGGAAACAGCTATGGCGACCAAAGCACTTCCGGTCGTAGCTTCGGGCTCGGCCGGCCTATCCCGCTACCTCGAGGAAATTCGTCGGTTCCCGATGCTGGAGCCGAACGAAGAGTACATGCTCGCCAAGCGTTGGCAGCAGCATGAGGACACCGAGGCAGCGCACAAGCTCGTGACGTCGCACCTGCGTCTCGTCGGCCGCATTGCCATGGGTTATCGCGGCTATGGCCTGCCCATGGGCGAGGTCATCTCCGAGGGCAACGTCGGCCTCATGCAGGCCGTGAAGCGCTTCGATCCCGACAAGGGCTTCCGTCTGGCGACCTATGCCATGTGGTGGATCCGCGCCTCGATCCAGGAGTACATCCTGCGCTCGTGGAGCCTCGTGAAGATGGGCACGACCGCCTCGCAAAAGAAGCTCTTCTTCAATCTGCGTCGCGTGAAGGGCCAGATCCAGGCCATCGAGGAAGGTGAGCTGCGACCAGATCAAGTCAAGCAGATCGCGACCAAGCTCGGCGTGAGCGAGGAGGACGTGATTTCCATGAACCGGCGGCTCGGCGGCGATGCGTCGCTGAATGCGCCAGTACGTGCCGACTCGGAGTCGGGTGAGTGGCAGGATTGGCTCGTCGACGAGACGCCGGATCAGGAGGAGCAGCTCGCCGAGAGCGAGGAGCTCGCCATGCGCCGCGGCCTGCTCGGCAACGCGCTCAATACGCTGACCGATCGCGAGCGCCAGATCTTCGAGGCCCGCCGTCTGCGCGATGAGCCGGCAACGCTCGAGGACCTCTCGGTCGAGTTCGGCGTGTCGCGTGAGCGCATTCGCCAGATCGAGGTGCGCGCCTTCGAGAAGGTCCAGCGGGCCGTACAGAAGGCCAATGCCAAGATCGAGGCCGGCGCTGAAGCCTGAACCTTGCTGAATCATGAGCTGATCGGGCGTCTCTGGAAACCAGAGGCGCCCGTTTCATTTGGTATCGATCAAGTGAGATCGATTTCCTTGTAGCCGCCGGCGGCGACGGCATCGCACCAGGCGCGATAGGCGATCGCGCTGCCACTGTAGCGGGAGAGCGTGCGGACCTGCTTGCCATCGACGTTCGAGTTGATGCCGGTCATCCAGGAATCGACCTCGTTCGTGAGGAGGCCTGCACCGGCAGCGCGAACGTTCTCGGT
Organism: Pseudomonadota bacterium; assembly: GCA_023430315.1. Lineage (GTDB taxonomy): Bacteria > Pseudomonadota > Alphaproteobacteria > Rhizobiales > Hyphomicrobiaceae. Next base: position 1,881 of record JAEZAW010000253.1, read on the forward strand.
CCATGCTTCGACGGATTCGGGCCGCGCGTCGGCCCGGCTGAGCTTGTGCTCGCCCATGTACTCGATCAGGTCCGCCACCCACTCGACATTGTATTCGATGCTGCGCGGGATGTTCCCGAGCGCCGTATGGGGGCCGACGACCATGAACATGTTCGGGAAGCCTTCCACCTGGACGCCGACGAACGTCCTCGGTCCGCCCTTCCAGGCGTCCTTGAGCGTCTGGCCGTCGGTGCCGCGAATATCGATGCGATGGAAGCTGCCGGTGATGGCGTCGAACCCGGTCGCGTAGATGATCATGTCGAATTCGTATTCGGCATCGCTCGTCTTGATGCCCTTCGGCGTGATCCGCTCGATCGGCGTTTCCTTGATGTCGACGAGCTTCACGTTCGGCTGATTGTAGACCTCGTAGTACTTCGTCTCGAGCGGGACGCGGCGCGTGCCAAAGCCATGGTTCTTCGGGATCAGCTTCTCGGCGACGGCCTGGTCCTTCACGCGCTCGCGGATCTTCCGCGCGACGAAATCCGAGATGAGCGCGTTCGCCTCGCGGTTCGTCAGGATATCCTTGAAGTTCCCCTGCCAGATGCCGAAGCCCGGCGAAGCATAGAGATGCTCGAAGAAGGCCTCGCGTTCCTCGGGCGTCACCTCGAACGTGCCGCGAGGATCGATCGTGTGGACGAAACAGGCGTGCGTTTCCTTGCAGCGCGCGAAGATCTCGTCGTAACGCTTCTTGATCCCCTCCATCGTCGTTTTGTCGATCTTGCTGTTGTGGAGCGGTGCACACCAATTGGGCGTGCGCTGGAAGATCGTGAGATGGCCAACGGTCTTTGCCACTTCCTGAATGGTCTGGACGCCCGTCGCGCCCGTGCCGATGACCGCGACACGCTTGCCTTCGAAGCTGACGGGCGTATGCGGCCACGTCGCCGTGTGAAAGGCCTCACCCTTGAAAGTCTCGACGCCTTCGATGCGCGGCATCGTCGGCGTCGAGAGGGGACCGATAGCGGTGATCAGGAAACGCGTCGTGTGCCGGCTGCCATCCTCGAGCGTGATCTCCCAGTTCCGCGTGGCTTCCTTGAAATGGGCAGCGACGACGCGGCTCTTGAACTGGATGTCGCGGCGCAAGTCGAACTTGTCGGCAACGTAGTTGAGGTAACGCAACGTCTCGGGCTGCGGAGAGAAGTGCTCCGTCCAGTCCCACTCCTGCAGCAGCTCCTTGGAAAAGGAATAGCCGTAGGACCAGCTCTCGGAGTCGAAGCGCGCACCTGGATAGCGGTTCCAGTACCAGGTGCCGCCGACGCCGGTCCCGCGCTCGAAGACCTTCACCTTGAGTCCGAGCTCGCGCAGCTTGAGAAGCTGGTAGAGGCCGGAGATGCCAGCGCCGATGATGACGGCATCGAAGTCGAGCGCCGCCATTGTGCGCGGGGCGGCGTCAGTCATCTCCACGGCAGCCACTTGTGCAACCTCCAGCTCAGCTCATTTCCTCATTCAAGGCCCTTTCCAGGCTCTTGGTCTTGTTGCTGTGCAATCAGGGCTTCTCGACCCCGATCGACACGCGGAAGCGGTGGGCGATGGCCGCGCCATCCTTGATCGGAAGCGCCCAGGGATCTTCGGTGATCGCGATCTTGGCGACGGCGAACGTCGGCCCCGGCGTCTTGAACATCAGCTCGGCGAGCGCGCCGACTTGCGACTCCTCGGTCACGAGCAGCGTCTTCGCGATGCCGAAACCCTCGGCGACCTTGCACATATCCGTCCGCGCGCCCGTGAGGCCGTTCTGGCGGCCCGTCTCGCCGAAATGCTCGTTGTCGAGCACGAGAATGCCGAGGTTCTTCGGCGCCTGATCGGCGACGACGCCGAGCGAGCCGATACCCATCATCATCTCGCCGTCGCCGGTAATGGCGAGCACGCGGCGATCCGGCTGCGCGAGCGCGATGCCGAGCGCCGTGGATACGGCGAGGCCCATGCCGCCCCAGGAGTAGAGGTACTCCGGCTGATCGCCGGCGGCCGAGATGTCCCACGTCGGACTGCCGAGGCCCGGCACGACAAGCGCATTACCACGGTGCTTGAGCAACTCGGCAACGAACGGGCGCCGCTTGATCTTGTTGGGTGCGGGGCTTGCGGGTTTGGTGGTCGAGGTCATGTGTCTGAAGCCCCTTACTTCTGTCCGAAGCCCTTCGCACCGATCACGCGCTGGCTCACCAGCACGGCGGCAGAGAGGCGGCCATTGAAGGCGATGTCGGCCGCTGCGGCGAACGTCTCGCCAATCTCCTTTGGATGCTCGACGGGAAAACAGCGCACGCCAACGGCTTCGAGCACGGTGCGCGTCGCTGTTCCCATAGGCACCTGCCAGGGATTGAATTCGCCCCACTGGCCGCGCATGGTCACGAGGATCAAGCACGGCGCGCGCATGGTCACGGGAATGCCGAGCGCATTGATGCAGTTGCCGACGCCCGAGGACTGCATGGCAATCATCGCGCGCTTGCCGCCGAGCCACTGGCCCGTGGCGACACCGATGCCTTCCTCCTCGGTGGAGAGCGTCACGAGCCGCATGTCCTTATCGGCAACGACCATGTTGAGGAGCTGCGTGAGCCCGCCGTCGGGGATCGTGGCGACGGTCTGAATGTCGCGCGCCTTCATCTCGGCGAAGACGTCGTGCGACCAATGGCGCGTCTGTGTAGCCATGAGTTTCCTGGTGCCTGCGTGGATCGATTTTGCGTGATCAGCCTTTGCCGTCGTCGCGGGCACCGGTGAGGCGCGTGCGATAACCTTCGGGCAGCGCCATGCCGCCATCGGCATAGGCCTTCTCGATAGCCTTGACGTTCGGCGCGAAGATCGTGCCGCGGTTCTCGCGGCACCAGTCGCGCGAGGCGATGACGGTGTCGAGCGAGCCCTGGAATTTCGGCATGACCCAGCGCGCGAAGAGTTCGAACGAGCGGAACGTATCCTCGCGGTTCGCCCATTCGTGCGCGCGGAACATGACGCCGCCGACGCCGCCCTTGCTGGCGTTGATCATGCGCTCGATACCCTTGGTGATGGTTTCGGGCGAGCCGACCAGCGTGTTGCCCGCCTTCACGCCCTCGCGCAGCGGATCCTGCGAGCGGCCCGGTGGGCGGCCAAGCGTCTCCTCGAAGTACGTCACGGTCTCCTGGCGCTCGCCATAGGCGACATCGCGTAGCGCGCGCTCGTCATCCTCGGCGCAGTGCATGTTGACGACGAGACGCCAATCCTTGCGGTCCATCGTCTTGCCGTGCTTGGCGGCCTCGTCCTCGGCAATCTTCCAGTGACCGGGAAGCGCCTCGACGCCACCCGGCAGTCCAGCACCGAGCGAGAGAACGCCGAGGCCATGCTTGCCCGCGACCTGCATGCCGGCCGGCGACTGCGTGCTCGCGACGGCAATGGGGAAGTACGGATCGGAGTACGGCGCAAGATGCAGGCGCGCCTCGCGCATCTCGAACCAGTCGGTCTTGATGGTGACAGGCTCCTCGCACTTCAGGAGCTGCATGATGGCATCGAGTGACTCGCCCATGCGGCGGCGCTGGTCCTCGGCTTCAATGGCAAGCATGTAGGCGTCGGACGTGAGCGCACCCGGACCGCAGCCGAGCATGGCGCGGCCCTTGGTCATGTGGTCGAGCTGAACGAAGCGCTGGGCCACCATAAAGGGATGGTGGTAGGGGAGGCTGGTGACGCCGGAGCCGAGGCGGATGTTTTTCGTACGCTCGGCCGCCGCGGCAATGAACAGCTCGGGGCTCGCGATCAGCTCCCAGCCCGCGGAATGATGCTCGCCGATCCAGGCCTCGTCGTAGCCCAGCGCGTCGAGATGGCTGATGAGGTCCATGTCGCGAGCCATGGCGAGCGTTGGATTGTCGCCGGCCCGGTGGAAGGGCGCCAGGAATATCCCGAAGATCAGGCCGCGGTGGGGCCTTCGTTGAACCATGGTCGCATTTCCCCGTGTCGTCGCCGGCCCGCGAGCCGCGCAGGAAGTTCATACGTGTCCGGATATGTTGCTCGCAAACTAGCTGCCGGGACCCGTAAATGCCAGAGCTCGACGCGAGCGGCTGGCGAAGGCCGGCCCGCGTCCAGTGCAGCGCTAAACACGAGAGTCTCGGCTATTAAAGCCCCGAATCCCCTTGCCCGTCCGTGCGAACGGCGGGACAGATAACCTTCGCGCCGCCTCGCAACCCCGCAGCGACGCCACTCGAGAAGTGATCCCGCCATGGCGAAGCAGGACAAGCCCGTTCCCTCGATGACCGGCTTCGGCGCCGACGAAGGCCGCCATGGCGTGGTCTCCTGGCGCTGGGATATTCGCAGCGTCAATGGGAAGGGTCTCGACGTGCGCCTCAGGCTGGCGCCCGGCCACGAGGCGCTCGAGCCTCGCCTGCGCGAGCGGATCGCCGCGCGGCTCACGCGCGGCAACGTGTCTGTCGGCCTCAACGTCGCCCGTGACGGGGGCGGCACCGAGCTCAGCATCAACGAAGCGGCACTGGCCCAGGTCATGGCCATCGCGGAGCGATTGCGTGCACGGGGCAACTTTGCGCCTCTGAGCGTCGAAGGCCTGCTCGGGCTGCGCGGCGTCATCGAGATCGGGGAGGGTGGGGAAGATCCGGAAACGATCGAGGCGCGCCATACGGCCATGCTCACGAGCTTCGATCGCGCGCTCGATCAGCTCGTCGAGGCCCGCGCTGCCGAGGGGCGCCGCCTCGCACCGGTCATCGAGGAGCAACTCGCGTCCATCGCGTCACTGGTCGAGACCATAGCTGCCTCGCCGAGCCGCGCGCCCGAGGCCATACGGGCGCGACTCAAGGAGCAGATTGCGCGCCTCCTGGAAACGGGCGTGCCCCTCGACGAACAACGCCTTCACCAGGAGGCGGCCTTGCTGGCTGTCAAAGCGGATGTCGATGAGGAGCTGCAGCGCCTGCGCGCCCATGTTGCGGCGGCGCGCGAGCTCATGGCCGGCGGCAAACCAGCGGGCCGGCGGCTCGATTTCCTGGCGCAGGAATTCAACCGCGAAGCGAACACCACCTGTTCCAAAGCGAACGACATCGACACCACGCGCGCCGGCCTTGCACTCAAAGCCGTGATCGAGCAGATGCGCGAGCAGATCCAGAACATCGAATAGGGGTGACTATGGCGAGCACTCACATGGCGCGGCGTGGCCTGATGCTGGTGCTCTCGTCGCCATCCGGCGCCGGCAAGACGACATTGGCCAAGGCGCTGCTCTCTGCCGAGCCGGGACTCATCATGTCCATCTCGGTGACGACGCGCAAGCCGCGCCCCGGCGAGGTCGACGGCAAGGATTACCATTTCATCGATGCGGCGGCCTTCGAGCGCCTCAAGGAAGCCGGCGAGCTCCTCGAATGGGCGCACGTGCATGGCAATCTCTACGGCACGCCGCGCGGCCCCGTCATGGAGGCGCTGAGTGCCGGGCGCGATGTGCTCTTCGATATCGACTGGCAGGGCGCGCAGCAGCTCGCAGCCAATGCGCCGGCCGATCTCGTGCGCGTGTTCGTGCTGCCGCCCTCGGCGGCGACGCTCGGACAGCGGCTCCATGCGCGCGCACAGGACGGTGCCGATGTAGTGGCGCGCCGGCTCGCGGCGGCGGGCGCTGAGATCAGTCACTGGCCCGAGTACGACTACGTCATCATCAACGATGTCGTTGCCGACAGCCTGAATGTCCTGCGCGGCCTGCTCATCGCGGAGCGTCACCGCGGTAGCCGACTGACTGGCCTGCCTGCCTTCGCGCGCGAGCTGCAGCAGGGACTGAAGGATCAGAATTGAGCGCATCGACAGTTCGCGCCTACGCCGCGAGCGAGGCCGCAGCCTCGCGCTCCGCTCGGGGGACACCCCCGAACCCCCGTCTTTTGTAGATTTGGAGCGAGCCTCGGGTGCTGCGGTCATAAAGGCGGGTGGGTCCGGGAGGGTGTCCCTCCCGGTAGAGCGCGAGACTTAGTCTCGCTCGCGCCGAAGGCGCGAATGCCCGCATCATCCCATCGCTGCGATCAGCAGGAACGCACCGAGCAGGAAGGTGGTCCAGAAGGCCATAGTTCCGGTCGGCCACGCACGCCCGAACGTGCCCATCGGACCGTGATGCGTGACCAGCAGATCGTGCAGCCATGCAGCCTTTCTGTTGATACCACTCACGAGCCGCGTCCAAGCGCCGGCCGTGAGATCGTCGAAACCGCGGGCGAGCCATGCGCCAGGTTGGCGATAGAGCCAGTCGACATCGAGCGTGATGCCAGGCTGCGGCTTCAGTAAATCGCGCATGAGATAGAAGGCGAGTGCCGCGAACGCGAGAAGCTGCAGCTGGACGAGAACGTGGCTCGCCGTATAGGGAACGTAGGTCGCCTGATGCGGCAGCATGACGTACAACCCATCGGGAACAATGCCGATGACCATGCACAGCACCGCCGCGAGTGCCATGGCAATGCGCATGGATTGCGGTGGCTCTGCAGCGCGGATCCGCTCCCTGGGCGTGCCGAAGAACACGAGCCACGGCAGGCGAAGCCCGGCGTGGAGCACGACGCCGGCGGAAACGGCCATCAACGCGATCCAGGCGCCGGCAAGATGCTGCTTGGCGGCGGCATCGATGATCATGGACTTCGAGACGAATCCGGACGTGAGCGGGAAAGCCGCAATGGTCAACGCGCCGATCATGCAGGCGAAGGCTGTAAACGGCATGGCAGCGGCGAGGCCGCCGAGATCGCTCATGCGCGTCTTGCCCGTCTGGCGCGTCACGCTGCCAGCGACCATGACGAGCAGCGCCGTGTAGATGACGGCCGCGATCGAATGGGCTGCAACACCGTTGAGCGCGAGCGGCGTTCCGATACCGACACCCGCAACTTTGATGCCCATCTGGCTGACGATGGCGAATGCGAGAAGCCGCCTGATGTCGTTCTCCAGCGCTGCGTACACGATGCCGTAGACGGCCATGACGAGGCCGATCCACACGAGAGCCTCGACGCCTGGAAACGTGCGCATGAGCACGTAGGCAGCCGTCTTCGTCGTGAAGACCGAGAGGAAAACCATGCCGGACCAGGACGAGGCCGGATAGGCGTCGGATATCCAGGCCCAGAGCGGGGGCGCGCCGGCATTGATGAGAAATCCCGCGAGAATGAGCCAGCGCGGCCAGGAGTCGGGTTCGAGTGATGTGATCGTTGTGCTGCCCCTCATGGCAATCTCGCCGGCAATGCCGGCCATGAGCAGGACACCGCCGAGGAAATGGACGAGCGCGTAACGGAATGCTGGCGCATGCGCCTTCTCGCCACCGCAGACGACGATGATGGTCGACGCGATGGCCATGATCTCCCACCACGCGAAGAGCGTGATCCAGTCGCCGGCAAAAACCACGCCCAGCGCGCCGCCCGCGTAGACAAAGGCAGATGAAAGCTCGAGCGTCGATGAGCGGTCGAGCGCGAAAAGTGCGCCGAGGAAAGCCGCGAGCGCAAAGACGGCGCCGAAGAGAAGAGCGAGCGCATCGGCGCGGATCGGCGTAAGCGCATAGTCGAGGTAGTTCGCGGAGACAACGCCCGCCGGTATCTGCCAAACAAGCACAAGCGCGAGCAGTGGAAATCCGAGCAGCACGATCTTGCGCGCAATACCCTGCGTGAAGAGGAGGGCGAGCGCGCCGACGAGAAGGGCCGCGGCCGGAGAGGCGATGAGGCTAGTCGTCATAGGTGCTCTCCGGGGCGCGCAGCAGGGAGCCGATCGCGAGGGCGAGCAGGATAAGGCCGAAGCATGCAAGCGCGCCGAACCACGCGGCAAAGCCGAATGTGCCGTCGATGGCGAAATACCCGTGGTGCGATACGGCGAAGTCGAGCAGCACCAACACAATGAGAACGACCAAGGCCGCCTTGCGTATGTCCTTGCCGGTGAGAGTCGTCAACGGTGCCGCGGTAGTCTTTCGCGTGTTGCGCATCGTCAGCCTCCGACCATCAACTTGGCGAGTGCGTGAGGAACTTCCGGGAAAAGGAAGAGCCCCACGGTCGCGGCAGCCGTGAACGTGAGCGCGATGACGATCGGCAGCGGCGCCTCGCCATGATCGTGCGCGGCATCGGCACCGACCGCGTGCGCTGCCGGCTCACGCTCGAAGAAGGCCGTGTAGATGATCGGCAGGAAGTAGGCGGCATTGAGCAGTGTGCTCACGACGATGATGGCGACGGGCAGCCATTGGCCGGTCTGCATGGCGCCGGTGAGCATGAACCACTTGCCGAGGAAGCCGGCGGTCGGTGGTAGGCCGATCATGCTGATGGCGCCGATCGCGAATGCGCCCATGGTCCAGGGCATACGCCGCCCGATGCCGGCGAGCTCGCTGATCTCGGTCTTGTGTGCGGCCGTGTAGATGGAGCCCGCCGCGAAGAAGAGCGTGATCTTGCTCACGGCGTGCGCAGCAATGTGCATCGCCGCGCCGATGGCCGAGATGGGCGTGAGGATCGCCGCGGCGAGAATGACGTAGGAGAGCTGCGAGACGGTCGAGTAAGCGAGCCGCGCTTTGAGATTGTCCTGCCTGAGGGCGACAAGCGATGCGGCGATCACCGTGAAGCCCGCGGCATAGACGAGCCACGTGCCGGAGCCGGCATAGGCCAGCGTCTCGATGCCGAAGATGTAGACGACGACCTTGAGGATCGTGAAAACGCCGGCCTTCACGACGGCGACCGCATGGAGGAGCGCGCTGACCGGCGTCGGCGCCACCATGGCGGCAGGCAGCCAGAAGTGCAGCGGCATGAGCGCCGCCTTACCGATGCCGAAAGCGAAGAGGGCGAGCAACGCACAGAGCGCGAATGGCGTCGCCTTATTCGCCAGGATGCCGCCTGGCGTGAAGTCGAGCGTGCCAGCGAGGACCCATGTCCAGGCGATCGCGGGCAGGAGGAGAACCATCGACGTGCCGATCAAGATGAGCAGATAGACGCGGCCAGCGCGGATGGCTTCGCCGTTCGCCTTGTGCGCGACCAGCGGGTACGTCGAGAGCGTCAGGATCTCGTAGAAGATGAAGAGCGTGAAGAGGCTCTTCGCGAAGGCAATGCCCATAGTCGCCCATAGCGCGACCGCGAAGCAGACATAGAAACTCGTCTGGCGTGGCTCGTTGTTCCCGCGCATGTAGCCGATGGCATAGACGGACGTGACGAGCCAGAGGGTTGCCGCAACGAGCGCGAAGAGCATCCCGAGTGGCTCGACGGCAAAGGCGATGTTGAGGCCCGGGACGACGGCGATGTCGATGGCCGCGGGCCGCGCACCGGCAAGCACATGTGGCAGCAGGCTCCAGACGGTGAGAGTCAGGGCGCCTGCGGTAGCGAGCGTCACGCTCTCACGAGCATTGGGCGCGCTGTGAAAGAGCGGAATGAGGAGCGCGCCGATCAGCGGGATCGTCAGCGCGGCCATGACAAGCGTCTCGGGGGCGAGGGCCAGCATCACTTGAGCCCTCCGAGTAGGGCTTCTGCAACTCGACTGGCGACGCCCGCCGAGAGCTCGGTATCAATACCGAAGTAGATGGAGGCGAACGTGAGCACGAGCATCGGGACCAGCATCATGAAAGGCGGGTCCTTGGCATTCGCGGGTGCAGGTGCGATCGGGCGGAAGTAGGCGACCTCCACGGCGCGCCCGATGTAGACGAGTGCAATGAGCGAGCTTGCAACGATCAGGAAGGCGATCGGCCACAGGCCGGCATCGAGCGCGCCGATAATCAGGTAGTATTTGGAGATGAAGCCGGCCGTGCCCGGCACACCCATGAGGCTCATGCCTGCGAAAACGAACGCAGCGAACGTCAGCGGCATGGTCCGCCCGATCCCGCCGAGGTCGTCGAGCTTGATGGTTCCGGCCCGGTACGCGATGGCGCCGAGCGCGAGGAACAATGCGCCCTTGATGAGGGCGTGATTGAAGAGGTGCACGATGCCGCCCGTCAGGCCCGCCTGGTTCATCAGCGCGATGCCGAGCGTGATGTAGCCGATCTGCGCGACGGACGAATAGGCAAGCATCCGCTTCAGGTTCGTCTCGTAGACGGCCAGGATCGAAGCGATGAACATCGCCGCGATCGAGAGCGGGTACAGCACTGCCGAGACTGGCAGCGTCCTGAGATCGATCGCGACGCCATAAACCGAGAAGACGATGCGCAGCAGGAGGTAGACGGCGACCTTGGTCGCCGTCGCGGCGAGGAAGGCCGTGGCGAACGAGGGCGCGTAGGCATAGGCGTTCGGCAGCCAGACGTGCAGCGGGAAGAGCGCGAGCTTGAGGCTGATGCCGACGAAGAGAAAGGCGAGACCGGCGAGCACGGGACGCGGATATGCGGCTGATGCCTCCGCGAGGCGCGCGCCGATATCCGCGAAGTTGAGGCTGCCCGTGACGAGGTAGAGAAGCCCGACACCGATCACGTAGAAGGTCGCGCCAATGGTCCCGATGATCAGATATTGATAGGAGGCGACGAGCGCGCGGCGATCGCGACCCGTGGCGATCATGACGTATGTCGAGAGCGACGAGATCTCAAGGAAGACGAAGGCGTTGAAGGCATCGCCCGTGATCGTGATGCCGAGCAGCCCTGCGAGGCAGAGCAGGTACATGCAGTAGAACCACGCCTGCCTGTCGCCGTCGATCTCGTGCGCGACGCTGCGGCGCGCATAAGGCATCATGATCGCGCTGACGAGACTGACGAGCATGAGCACGAACGCATTGAGCAGATCGACGCGGTACTCGATGCCGATCGGCGGCGGCCAGCCGCCCATGTGGTAGGAAATCACGCCCCTGTCGAGCACCTCGACGAGCATCGCAATGGCGATAGGCGGCATCAGCCAGCTTGCGGCGAGCGCGATCATCCATCCGGCGAGACCCCCGCGGACGAACGCGGCGAGCAACGCACCGATCAGGGG
>JAEZAW010000258.1 GCA_023430315.1 Pseudomonadota bacterium
ATGGCTACGGCGATCTCCAGGAGATTGATCCGAGCGCCTACCGCTACGTCGAGGTCTACAAGGGCGCGAATGCCCTGCGCTACGGTGCCAATTCGCTCGGCGGCGCAATCAACTTCGTCACGCCGACAGGCCGCGATGCCAATCGCATCTCGGCCAACGCGGACATAGGTAGCTTCGGCTTTCACCGCCTGCAGTCCAGCATTGCCGGTGCCAATGGACCGCTCGATCTTTTTGTGACCGGCTCCTGGCAGGAGCAGGACGGTTTCCGCGATCACAGCTGGGGTGAGGCCACCCGCGCCAGCGGCAACTTCGGTATCCGACTTTCAGAGGATGTCGAGACACGCTTCTACTTCGGCGTCAGCGACATCATGCAGCGCATTCCTGGCAGCGTGACGCGCGCACAGGCGCTCAGCGATCCGAAGGCAGCGGCATCAGGAAACGTACTCAACGACTACCAGCGCAATATCGACGCTTGGCGCGTCGCCAACAAGACGACGATCAAGTTGGCGCCTGGGACGGCGATCGAGTTCGGCGCGTTCTACAACGACCGCCACCTCATGCATCCGATCTTCCAGTGGCTCGACTACCAGTACGAAGACTACGGCGGCTTCGCGCGGTACATCGATGATCGGATCGTTGGCGGCTATCGCAATCGCCTCATCGCCGGGCTTCAGCTTCACAACGGCACGATCGACAACAAGCAGTTCGCCAATGGTGCAGGAGCCAGGAAAGGCAACTTGATAACGAGCGCGCTCGACACGTCGGAGAACCTAGCCGCGTACTTCGAGAATTCGTTCTACTTCCTGCCATCGGTGGCCCTCGTGACGGGTACACAGTTTCTCCACGCCACGCGTGATCGCGAAGCGCGCTTCGGCCCAGTTGTACCTGGATCGACGGACTTCAATCTCTGGAGCCCAAAAGTCGGCCTGCTCTGGGATATCGATCGGACGTGGCAGGCGTTCGCCAATATCTCGCGCAGCGGCGAAGTGCCGAGCTTCGGTGAAAGTTCGGCAGCAGCAGGCATCATCTTCACCGATATCAAAGCCCAGCGCGCGACGACCTATGAGATCGGCACGCGTGGTCGCAGGCCCGATTTCACGTGGGATCTCGCGCTCTATCGCATGGAGATCGACAACGAACTCATGTGCTTCGATCTCGCGAGCACGGGATCCGCAACAACGGGCGCCTGCCAGGTCATCCACGCCGACAAGACAGTCCACCAAGGCATCGAGATCGGCTTCGGCGTTGCCATCCTGAAGGGCCTCGTCGCACTCGGGCCGTCACCGGATCGGCTCTGGCTCAACCTCGCCTACACGCTCAACGACTTCCACTACGATGGCGATGCGAATTTTGGCGACAACGATCTCCCAGGTGCGCCCCGCCACTTTGTTCGCGCCGAGCTGCTCTATAAGCATCCGAGCGGTTTCTTCTTCGGCCCGAACACGGAATGGGTGCCGGAGGCTTACTACGTGGACAGCGCGAACACGCTGAAGACTGCCTCCTACGCGATCTGGGGACTGAAGCTCGGCTTTGATAACGGCGGACCGTTCTCTGCCTACATCGAGGGCCGCAATCTCTCGGACGTCGCTTACATCGCGAGCGCCAGCATCACGGATATTGCTGCGGCCAACTCGGCGCTTTTCGAGCCCGGCACGGGCCGCGCCGTCTATGCCGGCGTCAAATACCGCTGGTGATCAACGAATGCACTGCGAGCCTCTCGCGATGATCGAGATGCCCGGCAATCAAGACCAAAGAAGGAATACGTCAATGCACATCATGACCTCTCTCCCGCTCGCTGCGTTTCTGGCCGCGTCGCTCGCAGGCCCAACATGCGCGCACGTGACGTTCGAACGCCGCGAGGCCAATGTCGGCGCGCCTTACAAAGCCATTGTGCGCGTGCCTCACGGATGCGAAGGCTCGGCCACAACGCGCGTGCGTGTGCAAATCCCGGAAGGCATCGTTGCCGTGAAGCCGCAGCCCAAACCTGGATGGACCGTCGAGACGACGCGCGGCGCCTACGCGCAAGCCTATCCCTACTATCACGGCGCCACGCTCACTGAAGGCGTCCGCGAGATTTCCTGGAGCGGACGCCTGGCCGACGACTACTTCGACGAGTTCGTCTTCTCGGGCTTTGTCGCCGCGACTCTAAAGGCCGGCGACAGCATCTATTTCCCGACCATCCAGGATTGCGAGAAAGGAAACTCGGCGTGGGTCGAGATCCCCGCAGCGGGCCAATCGGCGCACGACCTCAAGCATCCGGCTCCGGCCATCCGGCTCGTGCAGGCGCAGGGTCAGACGCAGCACGCTCAGCACGCAGCACAGCCCGCGTCGGATGCGCGCATCTACAAAGTCGGTGATCTCGTGATCGAGGCTCCGTGGACGCGTGCCACGCCGGGTAAAGTCGGCGCCGGCTATCTGAAGATCACCAACAATGGGAAAGAAGCCGACCGGCTGATCGGCGGATCAGCGGAGATCGCCAAGGACTTCGAGGTCCACGAGATGAGCATGTCCGGCGACATCATGAAGATGCGACGGCTCGAGAAAGGCCTCGAGATCAAACCCGGCGCGAGCGTCGAGCTGAAACCCAGCAGCTATCACATCATGCTCGTCGGTCTCGCGCGACCACTCAAGGTCGACGAGACCATCAAAGGTACGCTCGTCTTCGAGCGCGCCGGTACAGTGGCGGTCGAGTATGTCGTCAGGCCGCTCGGTGCCCAGCCGGCGAGCGGGGGGCACGGCAAGCACTGAGAGGACATGAGTGAGCCGGCGCGAGATAGCGCCGGCTTCTCAGCGCTCCGCCGCGCGGATCTTGAGCTTATCGGCCAGCATCAGGTTCGACTCGTTCGGACGGAAGCGATAGCCGATGCCGAAGTCGATGCTTGATGGCTTGCCGCGCCGAAAAATCTCGGCGAGTTCGCGCTGATAGTTGTCCGGGAAGACGGCGATCGGCCCGAGATAGCGACCGTAGGGACGAACCTGCCACTCCTCGCTCTTGAAGAAGCTGACGGGAATGCCGGAGTCATCCTGGAGCAGGCGCTTTGATCGCTCGAGAAGATAGGCGCGGACGTCGACGAAGGCATTGGAGTGCATGAGATAGGACGCGCTCTTGATGAACGCATCGCCCGGCTCGAGACTTTCGCAGAAGGCCTTGAAGCCACTCTTGCGCCAACCGCCATTCGAGAGATCCGTACGTACATAGTAAAGCGTGCGCTGCTTGCCGTCGGCACCCTTGAACAGGATCTTGGCCACGCTCGCTGCGTCCCTCGGCACACCCGCGCCCGCAGCGACCAGCGAGCCATCTTCGTTGATGTCGTGGAAAGTGACGTCGTCGATCGTCTTGCCGCTGCGCGCGAGGAAAATGTAGAGGATGGGCAGCGTGCCGCTGAACGTGTTCTCGCCGAGCGTCGTGCGCATCTCGCGCGTGCGGAAGAAGCTGAAGTTCAGCACCGAATTCAGCGATGAGCGGAGCTGCGCGAGCCCGTAGCTCAAGGACTCGCCGCGCGGCCTGCCGATCGACGGCAATGGCCCAGAAGGCTCGAGTGCTGCCATCACATACGTTGTCGCCGAGGGAAAGAATGCGTCGGCATAGAGGAAGTCGGGGCCACTGAAGAAGTAGTAGAGCACGTTGCTCGGCGTCGTGAGCTCGCTTGCCGACCAGGCGCGGATCTTGCCGAGCTGGCGCGTCTCGATATTGGCCCACGCGGCATCCATGGTCGCGGCGTGACGCTGCCAGGTGCGCTCGCTGGCAGCGCCAGCAAGAGGCGAGCCCTCGGACGGCTGAAGCCCAGCAAGGAAGCGCGCGACGTCATTCGGTGTCGCACTTTGCGCCTGTGTAGCGAGCGAACCTCCGACCAGGAGCAGCAGGGCGGCCGCAGCCAACATCGCCCACCGGACAAGTCCGGCCAACCTCGTGCTCATGAAAGTACTGCTCCGTTCAACGGTTCGGGTTCGACCGCTTGGGCGACAGGGCATACACCACGAGGCCCGTTGCCATCAGCGCTAAGCCGGCCAGCGATTGTACCGGCTTTTCGCGCACCAGATAGACCAGGATGAAGAGCGTCACCACTCCGAAGATCAACGGGGTTAACGGATAGGCCCAAACCCGGAAGGGACGCGGCAAATTGGGCTGCCTGATCCTGAGTACGATGACGCCGATGACTGCCAGCAACGAGCATGAGAGCAGACTGAACTGAACGAACTCGAGCACACGCTCGAAGCTCTGCGTAAGCAGCAGAAAGGTTGCCACGCCAAGCTGGAGGACGAGCGCCCGCGCCGGAACTCCCGCCGCCGACTTTTTGGCGAAGAAGGAAAGCGCGGAGAGATCCTCGCCCATAACCATGGTCACGCGAGGGCCGATCCACATCATGGCCGTGATGGCGGAGATGAGGCCGAAGCAGATGAGCCCGCCGACGATGCGGCCGCCTCCGGTGCCGAAAATATGCTCGCCTGCGACCAAACCGACGTTGAGCTGTCCGGCCAGTCGCTCCATGGGCGTCGTGTAGAGGAACACGGCATTCAGCGCGACGTACAGGATCATCACGATGATCACGCCCGCAACCAGCGCCGGCGGCAGCGTGCGCGCGGGATCCTTGATCTCATCGGCGATGTAGGTCGCCGCGTTCCATCCGGAATACGAGTACATTACGTACATGAGGCCGATCGCGAACGGCGCGCTGACGATGTAGCTCAGATCGCCTGACGAGGGCGCGAATGAGATGGGCTGCGGCGTCCCGAAGACGAGACCGCAGAAGATGAGGCCTACGATCAGGGCCACTTTTAGGTAGGTCGCGACGTTCGTGAAAAGCGCCCCTGGTTTGGCGCCGCTCAACAAGACCAGCGTGACGCCCCAGACAGAAGCCAGCGCGAGCCACACCTTCGGCGCGCCGGGAAAAACGCCCGCGAAATAGTCGCCAAAAGCCATGGCCGCGAGCGCTACCGGCGCCGCAAAACCGACCGTCGCCGAGATCCAGCCGGCGAGAAACCCGAGAGCCGGGTGATAGATGCGCGAGAGAAAGTTGTA
>JAEZAW010000281.1 GCA_023430315.1 Pseudomonadota bacterium
ATTCCGAAGTTCGCCGTGTCTCGATGCTGGTGTCTTGAGCGAACTTCGGAATCAAAAGGGACACTAGAATCATGGATTTGCTAGTGTGATTCAGATCGAGAAATTCGCTCGACACCGTGCACAGACATGTGGCGAATTTCTCGATCATCACACTAGTGTCTGCTCAGGCGGCGGCCTTCACGGAGGCCTTGCCTTCGAGAATGCCGAAGATGTCGCTCTCCTTCATAATGAGGAGATCCTCGCCGTTGATCTTCACTTCGGTGCCGGACCACTTGCCGAAGAGGACCTGATCACCGGCTTTCACCTCGAGCGGGACGAGCTTGCCGGCTTCGTCGCGGGCGCCCGGGCCGACGGAGACTACGACGCCCTGCATGGGCTTTTCCTTGGCGGTGTCGGGAATGATGATGCCGCCGGCGGTCTTGGTGTCCTCCTCGACGCGGCGGACGACCACGCGATCATGGAGAGGGCGGAACTTCATGGGTTCATCCTCTTGAATTAGCGATGATTTTATGACTGCCGACCGGGTGGTGTCCACCTGGGCACGGCTGCGGGACTTGGCCGGGAAAGAAGCCCGTTCGGCGCCGTCGGCCCCGCGCCGGGTATATGCGGGCGGCTTTTGGCACTGTCAAGGCGAGAGTGCTAAATTTGATCGCCGAGGACTAGCGCTGCAAGGCAGGCCAGTTCTGGAGGCGACGCGCCGCCTCGGCCATGTCCTCGGTCGAGCCGGCATAAGAAAAGCGGATGAACCGGCTGCCTCGGCCCGCATCGAAATCGACACCCGGCGTCGCCGCAACGCCGGTCTCGTCGAGCATCCGCTTGGCAAAAGCAAGGCTGTCGTTCGTGTAGGCGCCGACGTCGGCATAGAGATAGAAGGCGCCGTCCGCTGGCACGATCTCCGTGAGGCCGGCCTTGGGCAGAGCGGCGAGCAGCAGGTCGCGGTTGGCCGTGTAGACGCGCTTGTTCGCTTCGAGCTCGTCCATGCCGTCGAAGGCGCCGAGCGCCGCAACCTGCGAGATGGCGGGCGGTGAGATGTAGAGGTTCTGTGCGAGCCGCTCGACGGGGCGCACCAGTTTCTCCGGCACCACCATCCAGCCGACGCGCCAGCCGGTCATGGAGAAGTATTTCGAGAAGCTGTTGATGATGATCGCGTCGTCCGAATACTGAAGCGCGGTCGCCTGGGGCACCCCGTACGTGAGACCCTGGTAGATCTCGTCCGAGATGAACCACGTGCCTGTCTGGCGGCACGCGGCAACGATCTCCTGGAGGCGCTGCGGCTCAAGCATCGTGCCAGTCGGATTGGACGGGCTCGCGATGAGCAGGCCGGCGAGGCGCTCGCGCGACGCCGCGTCGATCACCTGTTGGGCTGTCGGCATCCAGCGCGTCGAGGGGCCTGTTTCCAGCATGACCGGACGTTGGCCGAGCGCGGTCAGGATGTGGCGGTAGCAGGGATAGCCGGGCGAGGGCAGGGCCACGGCATCGCCGGCATCGAACACAGCCAGAAACGCAAGCACGAACGCTGCCGACGAGCCGTTGGTCACGACGATCCGCTCCGGCGATACCTCGACGCCGTACCAGTCGCGATAGAGCTGGGCGATCCGTGCCCTGAGCGGCTCCATGCCGAGTGCCAGCGTGTAGCCGAGCTTGTCGCTGTCGAGTGCACGGCGCACGGCATCGCGTGCCGCTTTTGGTGCGGCCGTCGCTGGCTGGCCGACTTCCATATGAATGACATGGGCGCCGGTGGCTTCCTTGGCCGCGGCGGCGCTCATCACGTCCATGACGATGAAAGCGTCGATGCCGCTGCGCTCGGAGGCGGCCAGCGCGCGGTGCGCTGCGGCCAATTTGCTCGCGTCGCTCATGTTTTCTCCTGGTCGCGATGCGGAACGCGGCCCTGCTGCCCGCGGGCGGCCATTGTGTTGGGCCACTGAAGCTGTGTCATAGTGCACCCGTGCCGTGATGGGAACATGCGGCGCTCAGCTTCAAATGGTCACGATGCCGCCCTGCGGCGCCGACCCAGAAAAACGCATCGAGGAGAGGACCGCCGCCATGGCCGAGCCCATCACTATCGAGTTCACCCGCTTTTCCGCCTTCTACAGCCCGCTCATCGCGACCTTCGCGGGCGGCTTCCTTCAGGACGAAGGCTTTGACGTGAAGCATCGCGTGTCGCCGGCCGGCAAAACGGCAATCGACAGTCTGCTCGATGGGAGTGCGCAAGTCGTGCAGTCGGCGCCCTCGCAGGGCCTGCAGTCGCTCGAACGCGGCGAGAAGCCGAAGGCACTGCACTTTGCGCAGATCAACGAGAAGGACGGCTTCTTCATCGCCGCGCGCAAGCCGGACAAGAACTTCACGTGGGACAAGCTCAAGACGGGTGAGATCCTTGTCGATCACGGCGCACAGCCGCTCGCCATGTTCAAGTACGCCTGTCACCGCAAGGGGCTCGACTTCAAGAGCGCCAAGGTCGGCGATGCCGGCATGGGCAAGAACGATGCGGCCTTCCGTGCCGGCCGTGGCGACTACGTGCATCTGCAGGGGCCGGGGCCGCAGCAGCTCGAGCATGACGGCGTCGCTCATGTCGTCGCGTCGCTCGCCGATGCGATCGGGCCGTGCGCCTTTTCGAGCCTCGCCGCGATGCCTGCCTGGCTGAAGACCGATGCTGCGCACAAGTTCACGCGCGCATATCGCAAGGCGCGTGCGTGGCTGCTGGCAACGCCCGCCGCTGAGGTCGCGAAGAAGGAGCTGCAGTATTTCCCCGGTATCGATGAGGGTGTGCTGCGCGATACGATCGCCGTCTATCAGAAGCTCGGGAACTGGACGCCGCACGTCGAGATCACGGACGCGGCAATGACCGCCACGCAGGACATCTTCCTGCACGCCGGTCTGATTACGAAGAAGTATGACTTCAAGGATGTGGTCGCGCCGCCGCCCAAAGGCTGAAATGCCTGAAGAATGAGCGCCCCGGATTTTGACACAACCGGCGAATCGCCCGATCCCTTTGAAGAGGGATCGGGGGATGACATGGCGCTCAAAGCGACGTTCGAGCTTGAGCAGAGCGAGCTGCAACTCGGCAATGGCCCGATAGCCGGCGTCGACGAAGCCGGACGCGGCCCCTGGGCAGGACCGGTTGTTGCTGCAGCCGTCATCCTCGACCCCGAGTGTATTCCTCCCGGGATCGCCGACTCGAAAGCGCTCGACGCCGATACGCGCGAGGCGCTTTTCCCGCGCATCATGGCGACTGCCCGTGTCGGTGTCGGCATTGCCGATGTCACTCGCATCGACCAGGACAACATCCTGAATGCCACCATGTGGGCGATGACGGTCGCAGTGAAGGCGTTGCCGGGCGCGAAGACGTTGAAGCCGAAGCTCGTGCTCGTCGACGGCAATCGCGCGCCGCGCTTTGCCTGCGCCGCCCGCACGATCATCAAGGGCGATGCCCGCTCGCTGTCGATTGCCGCGGCGTCGATCATAGCCAAGGTGACGCGCGATCGTTTGATGATCGCGCTCGGCCGCGAGTTTCCGGGCTATGGCTTCGAGCGTCATAAGGGTTACGGAACGCCCGAACATGCGGACGCACTCACGCGGCTCGGCGTGACCGAGCACCACCGCCGCTCATTCCGGCCAGTTCAGTTGGCGCTGGGTCTGGTGACGGACGTCAGTGTGGAAGGCCTCAGCCTTTCCGATGCTCCTCTAGACGCGGCATGATCTCGACGAAGTTGCAGGGCCGGTGACGGTTGTCGAGCTGCCACTTCAGGATCTCGTTCCAGCCATCCTTGCACGCGCCCGGCGAGCCCGGCAGGCAGAAGATGTATGTTCCCCGTGAAACGCCGCCGCAGGCCCGCGACTGGATCGTCGAGGTCGCGATCTTCTGAAACGAGATCATGTGAAAGACGGTCGAGAAACCGTCGATCTCTTTCTCGAAAAGCGGTTTCACGGCTTCGGGCGTGACATCGCGCCCTGTAAAGCCCGTTCCACCCGTGGTGATCACGACATCGATCGCGGGATCGGCGATCCATTTCTCCACGCGGGCGCGGATGGCCGGAATGTCGTCCTTCTCGATGGCGCGGTCGGCCAGCTCATGCCCGTCAGCCTTGAGCAGCCCCGCCAACGTATCTCCCGATTTGTCGTCTGCCACGGTACGGGTATCGGAGACGGTCAGGACCGCGATTCGGACGGGGACGAACGGGCGTGTCTCGTCGAGCCTAGGCATCGGCCGGCGCTCCTTGCGCAATTATCTCCGGCATTAAATGGCCGGAATTCAGCTCATTCTCTCAGCTTCGTCGGTGAGCGTCATCTGTTGCGCGCGGGCGACGTGGAACCCGTTTCACACAGGATCGTTATCGCACTGCGGGATGCGCTTCACATCTGTGTCACGCCGGACTAGTATCCCGGCGCCGTAAAACAAAATCCGAGTGCGATTCGGACAGGGAACTGTCAGGACTGCCTGCTCGTGAATCTATCGACAGCGCAACCGCATGCCTTTCCGGCTCTGGTCTTGAACGCCGATTTTCGGCCTTTGAGCTATTACCCGCTTTCGCTCTGGAGTTGGCAGGACACGATCAAGGCGGTGTTCCTTGATCGCGTGAACATTGTTTCCGAATATGACCGGGTCGTGCGCAGCCCCTCCTTCGAGGTCAAGCTGCCGAGCGTCGTCTCGCTCAAGGCCTATGTGAAGCCGGCGCTCTATCCCGCCTTCACCCGGTTCAATGTGTTCCTGCGCGACAAGTTCACCTGCCAGTACTGCGGGACGAAGAAAGAGCTGACGTTCGATCATCTCATCCCGCGGTCGCTTGGCGGTCTCACGCGCTGGGACAACGTCGTGACGGCGTGCTCGCCGTGCAATCTCGCCAAGGGCGGTTATCTGCCGGAAAAGATCGGCATGCGGCCCATGCAGTGGCCCTATCGGCCGACGGTGTTCGAGCTGCACCGCAACGGTCGGCTCTTCCCGCCGAATTACCTGCATGAGAGCTGGCTCGACTATCTCTATTGGGATACCGAACTCGAGCCGTAATTTCCTTGCCGCGGCCTGCTGGGAAGGGGCGCTCCGTGCTCCGACGCGCAGTTATGCCCGCGGCGGCCATGCCATGCATTCGCGTATCTGGACAACGCGCGCCCAATTTGCGCGAATAATGCCTGCTGCCTCCCGCGTCCGCGACGAGGCCCACAAATAAAACCCAGGAGGAAGCCATGGCCGCAGGCAAGTTGACGGTACGCAACCCCGCGCGCGAGCGCCTTCAGAAGGGCGAGCTTTCGATCGGCATCGGGTTGAGGCAGGCGCGCACGGTCGATATCGCGCCGGTCATGGTGCAGGCGGGCTACGACTGGCTCTTCATTGATCTCGAGCACAATTCAATGACGCTCGACATGGCCGTGCAGATCTCGGTCACGGCCAATGCCGCGGGCATCTCGCCGATCGTGCGCGTACCCTTCGGCCAGTACGACATGGCGACGCGTGCGCTCGACGGCGGCGCCTTCGGCATCGTCATCCCGCACGTCGACACGGCCGAAGAGGCGCGCGTCGTTGCTGATCGTCTGAGGTATCCGCCGGTCGGGCATCGTTCGGCGGCTGGTGCCATGCCGCAGCTCGGCTTTGCTGCCGCGTCTGCGGCCGAGGCGACGAAGCTCGTCAACGACAATCTGCTCGTTATCGTGATGCTCGAGACGCCGACGGCGATAGAGAATTCCGAGGCTATCGCGGCCGTGCCGGGCATCGACGTGCTGTTGATCGGCACCAACGACTTGACGATGGAGATGGGCCTGCCGGGCCAGGTTACGCACCCGGATGTCGCCAAGGCCTATGAGAAGGCGGCGGCTGCCTGCAAGAAGCACGGCAAGTGGCTCGGCATGGGAGGCGTCTACACGGACGAGGGCATGTCGAAGTACATCGGCCTCGGCGCTCGCATGATCCTTGGCGGCAA
Organism: Pseudomonadota bacterium; assembly: GCA_023430315.1. Taxonomy (GTDB): domain Bacteria; phylum Pseudomonadota; class Alphaproteobacteria; order Rhizobiales; family Hyphomicrobiaceae. The sequence goes on from JAEZAW010000281.1 coordinate 5,910, forward strand.
CGACCTGCCGCTGCTCGCGCAAGCTGCGACGGCGCGCGCGCAGTTCCTGCGCAAGTACCAGTAGCGCACGTCCGGTGCGGGGGGCTGGATGGGAGCGTGAAGCCGGACGCCGGCTGCCGATGGCGGCCGGTGCGCGATGCCGTGCCGAGGTGCGGGCATGATTGGCACGGCAGCTGCGGGGATCGTCGGCGTCTCGATCCTCGTCACGTCCTTCATCTCGGGCGTGTTCGGCATGGCCGGGGGGCTGATCCTTCTCGGCATACTGCTCGTGTTCCTCGATGTCGCGCCGGCGATGGTCCTGTTTGGGATCATTCAGCTCGGTGCCAACGGCTGGCGTGCGACACTGTGGTGGCGGCTCGTCGACTGGAACATCGTCGCCCGCTATCTCGTCGGTGCGGGTGCAGCGTTCCTCATCATGCGCTTCGTCGTCGCTTTCGTGCCGGACAAAGCCGTCGTCTATCTGATGCTCGGTTCGATCGTCTTTGTTGCCGATATGCTCCCGAAGAGTTTAGCGCCCGACATCACCCGCCGATGGGCGCCACCCATTGCCGGCGTCATCGTGATGACGCTTCAGCTCCTCGCAGGCGCCGCCGGCCATATCCTCGATCTCTTCTTTCAGAAGAGCCTGCTTGATCGCCGCGTGATCGTGGCGACGAAAGCCGTCTGCCAGACGTTCGGTCACGTCGCGCGCATCGCCTACTTCGGCACGTTCGCCGCCGCCTGGGATGACACGATCCCTCTCTGGCAGTACGCGAGCGCGATTGTGCTGGCGCTGATCGGCACGTCGATCGCGGCGAAGGTTCTGTTGAGCATGACCAACGAGGGCTTCCGCCGCTGGAGCCGTTGGATCGTCGTCGGCATCAGCATCGTCTATCTGATCCGCGGCGTATGGCTGCTCGCTACCGGGACCTGAGGGAAGCCGAGGCTTGACGCCTTACTGGCGCCGTCTTGTTATTAACAGTCTTTTAACGTAAATGATTCCTTATGGTGATCAACGTGCGCCCTGGGGCACTGCGTATTGCTTCGATCATCAGGGGGACCATGGCCAAGTACAGCCAAGTGCTGAGCATTGCCGGCGTGGCCGCGCTGTCAGCCGCCTTATTGGCGGGCTGCAGTGGCGAGATTGCTCCACCACATCTCAGACCCTTGTCCAAGGATGCGATGATGCTCCTTGGCAAGAAGGATATGCGTCCCGAGACGCAGATCTTCGTGCGCATCTTCAAGGAAGAGTCCGAGCTCGAGATCTGGAAGGCCCGCGACGACGGGCGCTTCTACCACTTCAAGACGTACCCGATCTGCACGTGGTCAGGGGAGCTCGGGCCGAAACTGAGGATGGGTGACAAGCAGGCGCCTGAAGGGTTCTACACGATCACCAAGCGCCAGATGAACCCGAAGTCGAGCTACCATCTCGCCTTCAATCTCGGCTTTCCCAATGCCTACGACCGCTCGCAGGGCCGCACCGGCGAGTTCCTGATGGTGCACGGCAATTGTACGTCGGCGGGCTGCTACGCGATGACCGATGGCCTCGTCGAGGAAATCTATGCCCTGGCACGCGAGCAGTTCGATGCGGGGCACGAATCCTTCGAGGTGCACGCGTTTCCCTTCCGCATGACCGATGCGAACATGGCGCGCCACAGAGGCAGCCCGCATTACGGCTTCTGGAGAACGCTGAAGGAAGGGTACGACCACTTCGAGATTGTGCGGCAGCCGCCACGCGTTGCGGTATGCGAGCGGCGCTACATCGTCAATGCCGATTTCCGCGATGTGCCTGCCGCGCGCATCGATCCGCTCGGCCGATGCCCGACCTATCAGGTTGCCCGGCCAGAACCGTTCGTGCCGCGCCCAGGCGACAAGGTGGCGATGATGCCCCACTTCGTCGTGCCCGGCATCAAGAGGCGCGACACCATGATGAGTGCCATGCCCGGCGCCGGCCAGCGCATGAGCCTCGGCATTCCACCGGAGCTGTTCGAGCTTCAGCCAGAGCCGTCGGCGGTCCAGCCGGTGTCTCAGCCGGAAGCGCGGTAGACTGTCTTATCCCGTCGCGCAAAGTGACGGATCTGCCAGAATATTCCGCATATTCAGTGCACAAACTCGCCGCTTCGGGACTGTGGCCCGTCTGCGATACCCCCCGGCCTTTCCGCCCCTGAAGGGGCTGCGCAGACTTGTACTGACCCCCTAGCCATGGTTCCTGGCCGTTAGGAATTATGGCGTAACTGCGGCAGGGGTGGCGTGGTGTACGGCTTCGGTTGCCTTAACAGTTATTTCGGCCTTTCCCAATTTCTGGGGCTAGCGGGCATCCGTTGTCTGCTCGCGCTGTCGCTTCTCCTCGCGGCCTTCGCTATGCCGGCGTCGGCTCTCGTCATTGAGCTCGACGACGTCGCGCCTGACCGGATCGAGCGACAGCGGGCTTTCGCACGCGGGACGCTGGCGGCGACGGACGTCCCCGACCTCGACGATCTCACGGAACGGTTGGCCGAGAAGGGTCTCACCGAAGGGTCGCCGATCCTGCTTCGCTTGTTCAAGGCGGAGTCGGAGCTCGAGGTCTGGATGCGCAAGGGCAGCACCTACGTCCTCACGGGGACGTACCCGATCTGCCATTGGACGGGCACGCTCGGACCGAAATTGCGCGAGGGCGACAAGCAGAGCCCCGAGGGCTTCTACACCGTCGGACGCCGCCAGATGCGCCATCTCGGGCGTTGGCGGCACGCTTTCAACATCGGCTATCCCAACCTGCACGATAAGCGCCTGGACCGGACCGGCTCTTACATCCTCATGCACGGCGGCTGCTCGTCCACCGGCTGCTATGCGATGACCCAGCCGGTTCAGCAGGTGGTCTACCGCCTGGCCGCGGCAGCGCTCCGCGCACGCCAGGAGAATTTCCAGATCCACATTTTCCCGTTCCGCATGACGGACGCCAACATGGCGGCCCACGCGGAGAGTCCGTGGATGGATTTCTGGCGTGATCTCAAGGTCGGCTACGACGCCTTCGAGGCCACGCGGCAGCCGCCCAGAATTGGTATTTGTGGGCAGCGTTATGTCGTCGCCAGTGCCTCGCCGGGTGCACGCACCGATGGGCCACTTACACGCATCGAGCCTGGAAAGCCCGGCGCAGCGGGCTTCGACACCAGCCGTTGTGGCATTCCGGTCGCGCAGCCTCCCGATACGTCGACCACAGCATCAGCGCCGGCGGACGATGGCGGCCTGACGCCAGCGGAGGCGAGTTTCACGCCCTCCTCAGGGCGGACGGTCGCGCGGATCGAGCGTAAAGAGGCGACCGCTCCGCTCCAGCCGTCGCGTGCGGAGCGGACCGATTACGGCTGGCGCGAGCGTGTGCCGCGCCCGCCCGAGCTGCCGCGTGCCCGAAAGCCCGTGGAGGCGCGGGCGCAGAAGCAAGTCGACGAGCAAGCGCAACTGCGGGCCGAGCGCCGCGCCAAACGCGAGGCTCTAGGCGAGACCTATCGCAGGGCGCTGATCGGGATCTCCGAGTAAGATTTACGAGCGCTACTCGGGCTTGCGATAGACGTCCTTGAGCGCGATCCGGCCGTCCCTGAAGGTGTAGAGCTCGACACCCACATGGTCGCTGACGGCACCGTCCGCGCGCCGCGTCTCCGTCACCCGGAAGGTCATGAACGAAACCCCGGGCAGATGCTGATAGACGACATCGCGGAAGCGCTGCTCGCTATAGGTCTCACGCTGGCGCTCGAAGTGGGCGCGGATCGCCTCCGGGCTTGCCAGTAGCCTCGGTGCCCCGGCCTCGTCCTGTCCCCGCCACTGGAAGTCCGGCGTCACGACCCGGTAGAGTGCCTCCACGTCTTTCTTGAAGAACGCGCGGCCGAAAGCCTTGAACAGCTCTTCCCGCTCGGCGAGCGCCAAACCCGTGAGTGACATTTTACAAGACCTCTCGTGATCTTATGGAGGGCGCGTCGTACGCGATTTGTACGAAAGCCGCCCTTTCTTGTGCGCCGGAGTCGGGCTAAAGGAACGATGAGCCGACGTCAGCACGGGGATACGATGCCATGAACATCCATGAGTACCAAGCCAAGGAGCTCTATCGGCAGTACGGCGTGCCGACGGGCACGGGCTACCCCGCGTTCACGGTCGCGGAGGCGGTCGAGGCGGCGAAGAAGCTCCCCGGTCCGGTGTGGGTGGTCAAATCGCAGATCCACGCAGGTGGTCGCGGCAAGGGCAAGTTCAAGGAATCCTCAGCCGGCTCAGGCGGCGGCGTTCGGCTCGCGAAGTCCGTCGAGGAGGTTGAGGCGTTCGC
>JAEZAW010000387.1 GCA_023430315.1 Pseudomonadota bacterium
CGTCGGGCTTCTTCGTCTGCGGCTTCCACCTCGCCTTCTACGGCGTCCACCTGCCGGCGTTCGTTTCCGATCTCGGGATGCCGGCCTGGGTCGGCGTGTGGGCGCTCATGGCGGTCGGTATCGCCAACATCGTCGGCACGTACGCGGCCGGTCAGTCCGCGCGCTTCGTCGAGCGGCGCGTGGGCTTGAGCTTCATCTACTTCATGCGCTCGTTCGCGTTCATTGCGCTGCTGTTGCTGCCCTTGACGCCATGGCTGATCATCGCCATCTCGGCGTTGCTCGGCCTCTTCTGGCTCTCGACCGTGCCGCTCACGTCAACGCTGGTTGGCATTTTCTTCGGCACGCAGTGGATGTCGATGTTGTTCGGCTTCGTGTTCCTGTCGCACCAGCTCGGGTCGTTCGCCGGCCTCTGGCTCGCCGGAACCCTCTATGACGCAACGAAGTCCTACGATACCATGTGGTGGATCTGTATTGCGCTCGCGCTGTTTGCGGCTCTGGTCCATTGGCCGATACGGGAGCGCCCCGTCGAGCGGCTCACGGAACAGCCCGCGACCTGAGGAGATCGCGCATGACCATGATCGACGACCCGCACGCTGCCCATGAGGCGCCAGCTCAGGCGCCGATCCGCGCATCCGAGCGGATGCCGCGCGCCGTTCGACTCGGTCTGACGCTGGCGCTCGGTGGGCTCATGGCCGGTGCGGTCTATCTCGTAGCCGTGCGCGGCGAGGCGCTGCTCGTGGATCTTGCGGCGCTCGGCGAGCGTCTTTGGTGCTTCTGAATGACGGGTGGCAGCGCCAGTGGCGAGCCGGCCGGAGAAGCACCTGCGGAACTCAGCCGCCAGAGCTTCGACGCGCTCGCACTCGGAGAGCTTGCGAAGCGCATCCGCGCGCATGATCGTGCCGCGCTCGCCCGCGCCATCACACTCGTCGAAAGCACCAAGCGCGAGCATCGCGCTCGCGCGCAAGCGCTCCTGCAGGAGCTGCTACCGGATACTGGCAAGGCGCATCGCATCGGCATCACCGGTGTTCCAGGTGTCGGCAAATCGACGGCGATCGATCAGCTCGGCATGAACCTCATCGAGGCCGGACACCGCGTCGCGGTGCTGGCCGTCGATCCGACCTCGCGTCGCACGGGCGGCTCCATCCTCGGCGACAAGACGCGCATGAGCCGCTTGTCGGGAAGCGAGCAGGCATTTATTCGTCCCTCACCGACCTCGGGAACGCTCGGCGGCGTCGCGCGGCGCACGCGTGAGACCATGCTGCTGGTCGAGGCGGCGGGTTATGACGTCGTGATCGTCGAGACGGTCGGCGTCGGACAGTCCGAGACGGCGGTTGCCGAGATGGTCGACTTCTTTCTCGTGCTGCTGCTTGCCGGCGGCGGCGACGACCTCCAGGGTATCAAGAAGGGCATCATCGAGATCGCCGACATGATCGTCATCAACAAGGCCGATGGCGACAACATCAAGCGGGCGACGCGATCGGCTGCCGAGTACCAGGGCGCGCTCAACCTGCTCACGCCCGTCTCGCCGAGCTGGAGCCCGCCTGTGCTCACGTGCTCGGCGATCGACAATCGTGGCCTCGATGTGCTCTGGCAGAAAATCGAGGAGCACAAGCGCATCATGGAATCGACGGGCGCCTTCCTCGCCCGTCGCCAAACGCAGGCCGTGACCTGGATGCACGACATGCTCGCGGATCGGCTCATGGATGAAGTGCGGGGACGGCCCGAGATCGTCGCGCGTCTCGGTCAGCTCGAGGCTGAGGTGCGGCTCGGTCGGCTGACGCCGGCCATGGCCGTCGAGACAGTCATGGGGCTGTTGCGCGAGCGCGCGGGCGAAGGCGCGAAGTCATGATCGCGAGCACAAATGGCCGCACGACAGTGTTGCTCACCGGATTCGGGCCATTTCCGAGCGTGCCGGCGAATGCGACCTCGATCCTCGTGCCGCGCCTTGCGGATGCTGCGCGCGCGGCCTTTCCCGGCATCGTCTTCGAGACGCGCACACTGCCGACGGAATGGTCTGCCGGCATTGACCATCTCGATGGTTGCTATCGTGAGGTCGTGCCGAACGTGGCGCTGCATTTCGGCGTGTCCTCGCGAGCGAGGGGGTTCGAGATCGAGGCGCGGGGCCGCAATCGTCTGGCGTTCCTGCCCGATGCCGCAGGCATCTTTCCGAATACGCCGGTACTGAGGGCCGACGGCCACGAGTTCCTCGCGAGCACGGTGCCGGTCGGCGCGATCGTGAACCGGCTGCGCCGGCGCGGGCTTCCGGCCTTCATCTCACGCGATGCCGGCGCCTATCTCTGCAATGCGGCGTTGTACTCGGCGCTCGACATGGCGCGGCGCGGGGCGCGCGATCACCGCATCGGCTTCGTTCACGTACCGTCATCGCTGTTGGTAGAGGAGCGCCGTCCGGGTTTTGGCGTTCATCCGCGCTGTCCGCTGACGTGGCGCCAGGCCGTCGACGGCGGACTGGAGATCATTGGTGCGGTTCTGGGCCGGCCGGCGGCGAGGCGCTCGATGCACGCGTGAAGTGGCGCCAGATCCACGCGTCACTTCATGTCCGTGCGCTTCGGCGGCGCGGTCACGATCGACTTGAGTGCCGGTGTCGGTTTCGTCAGCTTATTAAGATCCGGCAGCGGGCGCTTCAGTTCAGCGCTCGCATTGAAGGCCTGCTCCATGGCCTGTGCTGCCGAGAGCACGAAGCCATCCGCACGCGCGCGCCCGATGGCCTGGAGGCCGAACGGGAAGCCAGCGTGATCGACGCCGCAGGGAATGGAGATCGCCGGGTTCGTCGCGAGCGTGACGACGTACGTGAGCGAGAGCCAGTGATAGTAGTTGCGCAGCGGCTTGCCGTTCATCTCCGTCACATAGAGCTGCGTCCACGGGAACGGTGACACCGGCACGGTCGGCGCGAGGATCAGGTCGTACTCGTTGAAGATCTCCTGGAACTTCCGGTAGATGCGCGTCTGTTCAAGGTTGGCCCAGGCCACATCGGCCATGGTCATTTTCGCGCCGATCTCGTAGTTCGCGCGGATGTTCGGGCCGAGCGTCGAGGGATCCTTCTCATAGGCATCGCGGTAGCGCCCGACGAAGGCGATCGCGCGGACGACATCGAAGCACTCGTCGGCCTTGCCCATATCGGGCTCGATGGGATCGCAGCGCTTGAAGAGATGCCGCATGGCCTTGATGCGGTCGCGGAAGATCTTGCGGATGGGCTTGTCGACGGGGCTCGTGCCGAAGTCCTCAGTGTAAGCCACCTTGAGCCCGCCGAGATCGACCGGCTTCGGCGTCGCGAAACCTGCGGCGTCGACGTCATAGCTCAGCGGGTCGATGGCGTGCTGGCCCGCCTGCACTGCCATGAGCTGGCACGTGTCGGCGACCGTACGGCCCATAGGACCGAGCACGGAGATCGCCGACCAGCCCATGGGGCGCATGGTGTGCGGCACGAGACCCGGCGAAGGACGGAAGCCCACGACGCCGTTGACGGCGCCTGGAATGCGCAGTGACCCGCCCGTATCCGAGCCCGTGCACACGGGCAGCATGTCGGTCGCGAGCGCCACTGCGGAGCCGCCCGATGAGCCGCCCGCATTCATGTTCGGATCGAACGGATTGCCCGTCGCGCCCCACACGGGGTTGCGGCTGTTCGCGCCGGCGCCGAACTCCGGCACGTTCGTCTTCGCAACGACAATGCCGCCCGCCGCGCGGATGCGCGCGACCATCACCGTATCGTTCTCGGGGATATTGTCCTTGTAGATCGGCGAGCCGTAGGTCGTGAGCAGCCCGCCCGTGTTCTCGAGGTCCTTCACGCCGACCGGGAGGCCGTGCAGTGCGCCGAGCGTCTCGCCGTCCTTCACGGCCTTCTCCGCCGCCTTGGCCTCGCGCCGCGCCCGCGCGTAGCAGGTGGCGGTCACCGCATTCACCGCCGGATTGATCTCGGCGATGCGCTCGATGCACGCCTCGAGCAGCTCGACGGGCGAGATTTCCTTCGAGCCAATACGGCGGCGCATTTCGACGGAGGAGAGCGAGAGGAGGTCTGCGTGCTTGGGCATGGTCGCTATCGAGCCTCGTGCAGGGGCAAAAACAAACTCGGCCAGCGAAGGTATCGCTGGCCGGGCTGTTTGTCCCAGTACTTCTCGGAGTGGCGCTATTCGAGCTTGATGGCGGCCGCCTTGATCAGCTTGGCATTGTTCTCGCTGTCGCTCGCGAAGAAGGCGGCGATCTCCTTCGTCGTCATGGGCTGCAGGGCGGCACTGACGCCGCGCAGGCTCTTCTGGATGCTATCCGTTTTCGAGAGCTCGAGCATCTTGGCGTTGAGCTTCTCGGCGATTTCCTGCGGCATCCCTGGCGGGCCTTGGATCGAATACCAGATCGGCACGTCCGAGTCGGGATGACCCAACTCGGTCAGCGTCGGGATGTCAGGGAAGTCCCAATGGCGCTTCGTGTCGTTGATGTTGAGCAGATGCAGCTTGCCGGCCTTCACGTGCGGAATGTTGTTGATCTCGTTCATCATCTGCACGTTGTTCGGCAGCAGATCATTCAGCGCGTCGGCGCTGCCGCGATAGGGCACGTGCAGGATATCGATGCCGGCCTTGAATTTGAGCATCTCGAGCCGCAGATGCGTCGCGGTCGCGAGACCCGCAGACCCGTACGACAGCTTGCCCGGGTTCTTCTTTGCGTAGTCGACCATCTCTACGAACGTCTTCGGTCCGACCTGTGCGTTGATCGAGAAGCCCGTGACGAAGTCACCCGTGCGGCCGCAGGGGACGAACTTGCTCGCGTCATAGGGCGCCTTGCGCAGGTGCGGCAGGACGGTGAGCGTCGCACCTGGGGTGGCCAGCAGCGTGTAGCCATCGGGCGTGGCTTTCGCGACGGCCTCGGTGCCGATCATGCCGCCGGCACCGCCACGGTTCTCGACCACGAACTGCTGGCCGAAAGCCTGGCTCAACGCTTCAGCCCACGGCCGGCCGATGAGATCGCTGCCGCCGCCTGGGGCGTAGGGGATGATCAACTTTACCGGCCGCTCGGGCCAATTCGCGACCTGCGCGATCGCGCGCGGAATGGAGAAGCCGGTGACGGCGGTGGCGCCGGCAATGGCTAGAAATTCACGACGTCTCATTAGTGTTTCCTCCTCGTTGATCTCTGATCTTTCGGTCGGCGCCTGTCGGGGCGTCGGTATCACTCCTGGAATGCCGTCTCGCGGCCTTTGCGAATGAAGGGCAGGACGACGAGCACGATCAGAATTCCCGCCAGCACCAGGAACGTGAGTGAAAGCGGACGCTGCACGAACACCCATGGATCGCCGCGCGAAAGCAGCATGGCGCGGCGCATGTACACTTCCATCATGGGCCCGAGCAGGAAGCCGAGCAATAACGGCGCCGGCTCGCAGTCGAGTTTCATGAGCAGATAGCCGAGCAGGCCGAAGGCGGCGATGAACAGCACTTCGTTCGCCGAGTTATTGAGGCTGTACACGCCGATGCAGCAGAAGAAGAGCACGGCGATCGCGAGCAATCGGTAGGGCACGAGCAGCAGGCGCACCCAGAGCCCGATCATCGGCAGGTTGAGGATGATGAGCATGAGATTGCCGAACCACATGCTGACGATCATGCCCCAGAAGAGACCCGGCCGCTGTTCCATGACCTGTGGGCCTGGAATGATGCCGTGGATCATCATGCCGCCGATCATCATGGCCATGACGGCGTTCGACGGAATGCCGAGCGTGAGCATGGGAATGAATGAGGTCTGGGCGGCGGCGTTGTTGGCAGCTTCCGGACCCGCGACACCTTCGATCATGCCGGTGCCGAATTTCTCCGGCGTCTTGGAGATCTTCTTTTCGAGCGTGTAGGCCGAGAACGAGCCGAGCACGGCGCCGCCACCCGGCAGCAGCCCGAGCAGGCCGCCGAGCACAGTGCCGCGCAGAATCGGGCCGCGGCTCCGGCGGAAGTCCTCGCGGGAAGGCCAAAGGTTTTCGACCTTGGAGCTCACGAGATCGCGGCGCTCGGGGTTCGTCAGGTTCGCAATGATCTCGGCAATGCCGAAGATGCCCATGGCGAGCGGCACGAAGCCGAGGCCGTCGAAGAGATCGCTGATGCCGAACGTGAAGCGCTCATTGCCCGTGTTGACGTCGGTGCCAACGAGGCCGAGCAAGGCACCGAGGAAGACCATGCCGAAGGCTTTGATCACCGACCCGCGTGCCAGCACGATCGAGAAGACGAGGCCGAGCACCATCAGCGAGAAGTAGTCGGCGGGTGCAAACTGCTGGGCGAGGCGTGTGAGCGGCGGCGCGGCGGCAGCTATGACGATCGTCGCGACGCAGCCGGCGAAGAACGAGCCGATGGCGGCGATCGCGAGTGCCGGGCCGGCGCGGCCTTGGCGCGCCATCTGATAACCGTCGAGCGTTGTCACGACGGAGCTCGACTCGCCCGGCAGGTTGACGAGGATGGCCGTCGTCGAGCCGCCGTACTGGGCGCCGTAGTAGATGCCCGCGAGCATAATCAGCGCGCCGTCTGCCGGTAGCACGTAGGTCACTGGCAGCAGCAGCGCCATGGTCGCGACTGGACCGACGCCGGGCAGCACGCCGACGGCCGTGCCGATGACGGCGCCCGCCAGACACCACATGAGGTTCTGCATCGTGGCGGCAACGGAAAGCCCGAGCGCCAGGTTCGTCAGCAGGCCGTCTAGCGCCATGAGAGCCCCTGCGGCAGTACGCGGATCGGCATGCCGAGCCCATAGATGAACACAGCCACACCGAGCGCGACCATGAAGATCGCGAAGAGCGCATATTCACGCCAGCGCGTCTCGGGCGTGCCGAGGGCGGCGAGCGTCATGGATACGAGCATGGTCAGGACGAGGCCGAGGCGATCGACGAGAAGGGCGAACGCGGCCGTCGCGATCGTGATCATGATGGCCGGACGCCATGCCCAGCCCGTCAGGCGCGGACCGTCGACGACGAGCGACTTGCCGGCAAGAATGAGTCCCGTGCCGACGAGCAGCCAGGCGAGCGCTTTCGGCAGCACGCCCGTGTCGGGCCGCATCCACGAGCCCATGGGATAGTCCGCTGCGATCCAGTAGGCGCCGAGGCCGATGGCGATGAAAAAGAGGCCAGTGGCGAAATCCTGGCCGTTCCTAATCTGCATTCGCTACCGCCATGTGGGCTTCCTCCAGAGCGGCGCGCTTGTGGCACCTTGAGTGCCGGGATTTAGGACGTCCCCGGCTTTGTGCACAAGCCCTCAAGGCTCATGCCAATTTCTCGCTCATGCCATTGGGCAGTTCGCCTCGTCAAGACGAACTATCCGAGCCAATCCAATTAGGTAGGCGGCAGTGAGAACTGTTGCCGCGCGCTTGTCAGAATACCACCACGCTGCGGATGCTCTCGCCGGCGTGCATGAGGTCGAAGCCCTTGTTGATGTCGGCGAGCGGCAGCGTGTGCGTGATCATGGGGTCGATCTGGATCTTGCCATCCATGTACCAGTCGACGATGCGCGGTACGTCGGTGCGGCCGCGCGCGCCGCCGAAGGCCGTGCCCTTCCATACGCGGCCCGTGACGAGCTGGAAGGGGCGCGTCTTGATCTCCTGGCCAGCGCCGGCAACGCCAATGATGATCGACTGGCCCCAGCCGCGATGCGAGCATTCGAGTGCCGCGCGCATCACCTCCACATTGCCCGTGCAATCGAAGGTGTAGTCCGCACCGCCGATCTGGTCGGCCCCGCGCTTGGTCATGTTGACCAGATGCGCGACGAGATCGCCGCCCACTTCCTTCGGGTTGACGAAGTGGGTCATGCCGAAGCGCTCGCCCCACGCCTTCTTGGAGTTGTTGAGATCGACGCCGATGATCATGTCGGCGCCGACGAGCTTCAGGCCCTGGATGACGTTGAGGCCGATGCCGCCGAGGCCGAACACGACCGCCGTCGCGCCGGGCTCCACCTTTGCCGTGTTGATGACGGCGCCGACGCCGGTCGTCACGCCGCAGCCGATGTAGCAGATCTTGTCGAAGGGCGCGTCCTTGCGCACTTTCGCGACGGCGATCTCGGGAAGCACGGTGAAGTTCGAGAAGGTCGAGCAGCCCATGTAGTGATGGATGGGCTTGCCATCGAGCGAGAAGCGGCTCGTGCCGTCGGGCATGAGGCCCTGGCCCTGCGTGGCACGGATCGACGTGCAGAGGTTTGTCTTACGCGAGAGGCACGAGGGGCAAGAGCGGCACTCGGGCGTGTAGAGCGGGATGACGTGATCGCCCTTGGCGACGCTGGTCACGCCGGGGCCGACGTCCACCACCACGCCCGCGCCTTCGTGACCAAGAATGGCCGGGAAGAGCCCCTCGGGATCGGCGCCCGAAAGCGTGAACTCGTCGGTGTGGCAGATGCCCGTCGCCTTGACCTCCACGAGCACCTCGCCGGCCTTCGGACCTTCTAGATCGACGTCGACGATCTCGAGCGGCTTGCCCTTCTCGAAAGCAACGGCGGCGCGTGTCTTCATGGCATGGAGTCCTTCCAGAGCGTATCGCGGGGCCGTGCGGGGCCAGCGGCAAATTGGTCAGTTCCTCTTGAGTATTGCAGGCTTAAGGGCCAATCAACAGGGCTCAGCCGCCGAGGAATGGGCGGGCTGCGGCGGTACGGATGGATAGCCGTCGCACTTCGGCCGGATTCGCCGCCCAGAGCAGCGGCACATGAACGGGGAACAATACGCGTGACGGTATGGTTTGAATTGAGCCGCGGGCTCTTCATCGCGGCGCTGGTGCTGCTTGCTGGAACGAGCGGGGCATATGCGCAGCTCGGACCGGGCCAGGAGGGTACGGTCAAGGCGCAGCATGGCGACTGGCAGATCGTGTGCCGTCCGCCGCCGCCGGGTGCGAAGAACGAGACGTGCGCGCTCGTCCAGAGCGTCGCCGCCGAGGACCGCAACAACGTCGGCCTG
>JAEZAW010000393.1 GCA_023430315.1 Pseudomonadota bacterium
AGATCCAGTCGTCCCAATCGCCGGTGCCGAGCTCGCTCGGAAAGGGCGCGCCCTGGTAAAGCGTGATGCGCAGCCATTTATCCGAGCGTGGATCGAAACGCGTCACGCCGAAGAACGCGAGCTTGTAGCGCAGGATATCGACCGCGCGCATCGACCTGTCGATGAGATTGTCCCGGATCTCGGCATACGGGTAGCGCGCCATAAGCTGAACGCGGCGGACCGTGTGCCGGTGCCGCGGTTCGCACATAAGGAACATACCGACACGCTCGCCGGAGGGCGCCGCGCGGAGTGCGGCCCTCAGCTCGCTTACATCTCGTGCGACGGCGAGAGGCTGCTCAAGATCGGCGCCATACTCGTCCGCGCGTACGCCGAGACGCGGCTCCAGCTTTTCCTCCGACACGTACCAGAATAGGCCGGTCTTCTCAGGTTGTGCGAAGTTGAGATCGATGGCCCAGGCATAGCCGTTCTCGATGTCCGCAAGCAGCTCACCGCACGTTCGACCGCCGTCGATATCGAAGACGGTGTCCTCATCGGCCGACATCTCTTCCGCCAGTTCGTCCACCAGCGCACCGTGCGGCTCGAGCAGAAGACTCACCGCGAATTCCTGGCCCTCGAGAGATAGCTCTCGCTCGGCCCAGCGGTAGATTCCATCCCAAGGACGCGTCTCGCGGAAGACCGCCTCGCCCTGGACGAAGTTCTCAAGACGCTCGAGATCGACTGCGAGGACAGGAATGCGCGGCGCCTGCACGGGATCATCGGTGTGCCAGCGCGCGACGAGGCGCCTGCCGGAAGCGAGGGCAGCCAGAAATCGCGTGCGCGCGGCATCATCGGCGGCTTCAATCGAGCGGACGCGGGCAAGTGCCGTCTCACGTGCGGCAACCCATCTGTGCAGCAGCAGTGGATGCCGGACCAGGAATGGCGCCATGCCGAGACCGGTGGCGTTGCCGACACCGAGGCGCCGGCGCAGCGCCGACTGCAGAACGACAGCGCGGTCCGGCGCGCGCAGCTGCGCCATGTGCTCGGCGAGATCGGCCGTGAAGGCGCGGATCAGGTAGACGGTCAGCATCTCCGCGCGAAAAGGCCCGGCCATTTCGGACCGCGCCTTGAAGCGGTCGCGGTCGGCGATGCCGAACTTGCCATTGCCGTAAACGGCCGTCGTGCGCATGAGATAGCCGGTCGCTTCGAGCGCTTCCGTGTCCGGCTGAACACCCGAAGCGAGCGCATCGACGACGTGGTCGAACAGGCGAATACTGCGATTGGCGCGCGCAAGCACAAGCTCGCTCGCGAGACAGCGCCCCGCTTCCTGCCGCGGCACATTTGCGCGCATGCGCTCGATATCGGCATCAGTGGGAACGCCGTCGAAGAGCGCGAAGGTCGCATCCCACTCCTCTGCGATCACGCGATCCGTGCGCTTCTCGGGCGGAAGATCATGACCGAAGGCGACGAGGCTGTAAGTGTAATCGCCCGCAACGACCTGATAGACGGCCGTGCCGACACCGCGCGCGTCGATGTCAAAACGTGGCCGTGAGAACTGCCAGCGCTCTCGGATGGCTCGGCGGAGCAGGGCGCGGAGAAAACTGAGGCGCGTCTGATGGGCGCTCCCCATACGGGCAAGGCGCATGACGGTGTCGGGTGACCGCAGCAGCGGATCGGCCTGCGTGCGCTCGCCCGACATTGCGCGTCACTCTTTGACGCAGATGAGATGGACGTGGATGTAGTCCATGCCATGGCCTTTGGGATCGGCAGCGACGAACCTCTCGTAGCGGCCGAAGTATTCGTCGAGGATCTCGGCACGCTGCTCCGGCGGCCGATCCGAGGAAAGACCGCTCGCGAACGTCGGTTCCGACCACGACCTAAGCGTCGGGATGTATTCGCGGGCAAAGCGCGCCGCATCGCCATGCTCGGCGAAGGCCCTGGCATAGGGGCAGACGAGATGGCGCTCTTCCACGTGCTCGAGGCGCAGGCCGGCCTTGTAGGCGCCGCTCGATGTATCTGTCAGAGGCGCGGTGAACTGATCGGCCGTTCGGTAGACCTGCGGGAAGTTGGTCGCGGCGTACTCCGCCTCGGTGATGATCTTGTCGTCGACGAGGCCGCGCCACAGCTTGTCGTATGTATCGAACATTCTGACGCCGCCGGTGCTGCCGAGATAGCGGCCTTGTGAATCGATGCCGAAATTGAGGTAGCACAGGCGCCCACCTGGGACGAGCTCACGCGCGCGTAGAGCGAGCAGGCGGTCCCACTCGAATCGGCCGATCTCCTCATAGGCTGCGCGCTCGGCGCCACTGGCGCCGACCATGTGGACGTGGTTCGAAATGTTGCACGGCACTTTCGAGATGTAGTGCGAGGCTGTCGCCGAGAATGCGAGGTTCAAGCTGCTCGGCGGAAAGATGGCTTGGTGAAACGACGTGCCCGAGGCGAAGGGATAGACGTCGGGAATCTCGCCGTAGTAGCTCTCGACGTCCGTGAGGCCGTGGATGTTGCGGAAGACTTGGCTGAAGTCATTGCGCGGCAGATCGCAGTAGACCATCTCGATCGGGCGGCTCGGCACTGTTTTGCGCACATGCCCGAGCACTTGCCGCCACATGCCGATCGAGGTGCCGCCATCGGCGCATCCGATGTCCGCCGAGCGGAATGACGTCGCATCGTCCTTGAGCTTCATGCGATCGACCGCGCCGATGATCAGCGGCACGGCTTCGTTGATGACGTCCCGCGCGCCGGTTGTCGCCTTGGAATAGTAGCCGGCGCCTTTCATGGCCATGAAACCGACGGTCTCGCGCGTGCTCATGTCCTTGCTCCTCGCTCGTCAGTCGTGTTCCTCAGCCCTGCAGGCCCAGGACGGTGTCGTAGATCGCGCGGTCCACGCGTACGCCCTCGGCAAGCGATCGCGCGCGTGCCTTGAGACGGCCGGAACCTGCGAGATGCGTACCGGGCTCGGCCGTCAGGGCCGATACGAGGCCGCCAATGCGCTCTGCGAACAGCCCGGATGATGCGGTGTCGGGCGCGATGGCAATGAAGAGCTGACCCGTCTTCGGCGGTCCGCCGGCCGTGCCGGAGAATGGGCTCGCGTCGACGCCGAGCGTCGCGCCTGCAAGGCAGGCCGCCATGATCTCGACGAGGATGGCCGAACCGACGCCCTTGTAGCCACCTGCCGGCACCATCGTGCCCTTGAGGCCGATCGCAGGATCCGTCGTCGGTTCGCCGTCTGGGCCAAGTGTCCAGCCGAGCGGGACCGCCTCGCCGCGCCGCGACTTTTTCATGACTTCGCTCTTGGCGACGACGCTCGCACTTTGGTCGATGACGATCGCGACGCCGCCCTTGCCATCGGGCACGGCGATCGACCACGGGTTCGTCCCGAGCACCGGCCGCTTGCCACCGGATGATGCAATGGAGGCCGGCGCATTCGTGAAGCCGAGCCCAACGAGGCCGGCGCGAGCGAGGTTCTCGGTGTGATAGCCGAGCACGCCGCAGTTGTAGGAATTGCGCACGGTGAGCGTCGCGATGCCCTGAGAGCGCGCAAGCGGCACCAGCTCAGCGAAGCCCACATCGATGGCCGGATGCGCGAAACCGGATTGCGCATCGACCGTGACGACGCCCGGCGCCGGGCGTGCGACCTGCGGCACAGCTTCGGGAACAACCTTGCCGCATGTGAGATGCTGGCAATACGTCGGCAGATAAGCGAGACCATGCGAGGAAATGCCGTCGCGCTCGGCAGCAGCAATGGCGGCAGCGAGGCTCGTTGCGGCGGCGGGCAGGGCACCCGCGTGCTTGAGTGCAGTCGAAGCGAGACGCTCGATCTCGGCAATCTGCAGGATGACAGGCTCAGTCATGACGCGCCTTCAATGCTTTCAGGAATTTCCTGCAGGGCCAAAGGACTCGGCGAAGAAGCGGTACCAGTTCCGCCCCATGATCTTGTCGACCTCCGCGGCCGAGAATCCGCGCGCCGCGAGTCCTTCGCGGATGAGCGGATAGTCGCGGTTATCGCGGAACCATGATGGCTGTGGTGGGAACACCGCCTTGCCGAGGCCGATGTTGGCGCCGCCCTTTGTCCATCGGCCGTTGCGCATCCATTCGACGACGCTGTCGGGTTGCCCTTGGCAGAGATCCGAACCAAAGCCGATATGATCGACGCCGATCTTCGCGGCCGTCTCGGCGATCATGGCCGTGAAGCTCTCGAGCGTGCACGCAGAGCCGGCCGCCAGATGGAGCGGATAGAGTGAGAAGCCGAGCATCCCGCCGCGTGCCGCCAGCGCCTTCAACACTTCATCGGATTTGTTGCGCGCGACCTTGTGCCAGGACGAGGGATTCGCGTGCGTGATCGATACGGGACGCGCTGAGATGTCGATCGACTCGAGGCACGTGCGCTCACCTGAATGCGAGAGATCGATGACGAGACCGACGCGGTTCATCTCCGCGATGACTTCCTTTCCCATGCGGGAAATGCCGGCATCGACAGGCTCATAGCAGCCCGAGCCGAGCAGTGACTGATTATTGTATGTGACCTGCATGAACCGCACGCCGAGCGTATGCAGGATCTCCACGAGACCGATGTCGTCCTCGATTGCCGAGCAATTCTGCAGACCGAAGAAGACGGCCGTGCGATCCGAGGCCCTGGCTGCATCGATATCCGCTGCCGTGCGTCCCGGCATGATCAGGCCGGAATACGTCTCGAAGTAGCGGTTCCAGTCGATCAGGTTCTCGACGGTCTCGCGGAAGTCCTCGTGATAGCAGACCGTCACGTGGATCGCGTCGACACCGCCAGCGCGAAGCTGCCCGAATATTTCCTCCGACCAGTTGCAGTACTGGCAGGCGTCAATCGTGAGCGTCGATGGTTCAGGCATCTGCGAGTGTCAATCCGCTGAGGTCGATCTCGGGCTTGCGGCCGGCGATGACGTCGGCCACCACGCGCGCCGAACCCATCGACATCGTCCAGCCGATGTGGCCGTGCCCCGTGTTGAGGAAGAGATTACGCTTCGGCGACGTACCGAGCATCGGCGTGCCCTTCGGCGTCATGGGACGCAGCCCCGCCCAGCGGCTCGCCTTCTCGTATGAGCCGGCATCCGGAAACAGCCGGCGGATGGTCGCCAGCATATGCGCGAAATCGCGCTCGTTGAGCGAACGGTCGAAGCCGGCGAAGTCCGCCGTCGCGGTAACACGCATCCGGTCGCCGAGGCGGGACCATGCAATGAGGTACTTCTCGTCGACGCCGCACAGGCTCGGCGCACCATTGTGTCCGTCGACCGGGACAGTGAGCGCATAGCCCTTCACCGGATAGATCGGCATATTGATCCCGACATGACGCCCGAGGCCGGCACTGTAGGAACCACAGGCCAGAACGTAGGCGTCCGCCGCGACTGGCCCCTTGCTGGTCTCGATGCCCGTCACGCGATCGCCATCGGTCTTGAGGCCCGTGATCTCCGTCGACCACTGGAACTTGACGCTGAGCTCGTCCTCGCAGTGCGCGGCGAGCGCGTTCGCGAACTTGTGGCAATCACCGGACTCGTCGATCGGGCAGTAAATGGCACCGGCTATGTTGGCGCTATCGGGCGCGAGTGCCGGTTCGATCGTCACCGCCTCATCCGTGCTCACGGGCTTCAGTGTAACGCCGTTGCCCGTGAGAATGCGCATGGACCCGACACCGCGGTCGAAATGATCCTTGTCGCGGTAGACATAGATCGCACCTTGTGTGCGCCGATCGTAATCGAGCTTGGTGCGATTGTTGATCTCGCCGAACCGCGCCAGCGAGTAGAGGCAAAGCCGGACCTTGTGCGCCGTGTTGATCGCGGCACGCTCGGACGTACATTCCTTTAGGAAGCGCCAGCACCAGCGCCACATGGCCGGATCGAGCCGCAAGCGCAGCCGCAATGCCACGTCGTCGCGGAAGAGCGAATCCCAGAGGATGCGCGGCGCGCGCGGCGAAGCCCATGTGTAGGCGTGCCCCGGCGAGACCATGCCCGCGTTGGAGAAGCTCGTCTCCATCGCGGCTTTGTCCTGGCGGTCGACGACAACGACCTCGTGGCCGTCGGAGGCCAGCTCGTAAGCCGTGGTGACGCCTACGATGCCGGCTCCGAGGACAGCAATGCGCATGATGGCCGCTCACAGTGCCGCGATAACGCCGATCTCGACCGCAAACTGCGGTGCCGCGAGCTTCGATTCGACGGTCGCCCGGGCTGGGGCCGCGCCGGGCGCCACCCAGGCATCCCAGACCGCGTTCATCTCCTCGAACTTGGACATGTCGACGAGCCAGATGGTCGCCGAGAGCAGCTTTGTCTTGTCCGTGCCGGCTTCCGCGAGGAAGCGATCGATGCGCGCGAGGATGGCGGTCGTCTGCTCGGCGACGCTCTTGCCTGGCGCTTCGAGGGCGACCTGCCCCGCAAGGTAGACCGTACCGTTGTGGACGACGGCCTGGCTCATGCGCTTGCCGGCTTCGATACGCTTGATGGTCATGTGCTCTCCAAACTCATTCCAAAGGGTGGACCAAGGACTGGCCAAAGGCTGGTGCCTACCATAGTGCCCGTTGGCGCATATTCACAAGCGGGGGCGTACCGCACAACTGTCACTTGCTCAGCGTGGGCAACCACAGCGCCGTCCAGGGCCAGAGAAAGACGATAACGCCTGTGAGCATCTGGCAGGCAATGAAGGGAAGAACACCGACGTACATCTCCTCCGTGCGGAAGTTCTTCGGTGCAATGCTTCTCAGATAGAAGATTGCCGGAGCCATTGGCGGCGTCAGATATGACGTCTGGATCATGATGACCATGAGAACCGCGAACCACAGTGGGTCGATGCCTGCGGGCCTAAGGAACGGCGTGAACAGCGGCACGCAGATCAGAACGATCGAGACCCAGTCCAGCAGCGCGCCGAGAATGAAAACAATGACGAGGAAAAGCACCAGAAGGCCGAGATTGCCGAGCTGCAGCGCGCCGACAATGTCGTTGACGAGCTGCGCGCCGCCCTGAAGGCGGAAAATGCTCGTGAACATGGTGCCGCCCGTCACGATGAGCAGGATCATCGACGAGATGAGGACGGTCTTCACCGCGGCTTCCCAGGTCCCCTTCCACGTGAAGTCGCGATAGAGAAGGTTGAGGACGACAGCACCAACAGCACCGACAGCCGCCGCTTCCGTCACCGCGGCAACGCCCGTCAAAATGGAGCCGATGACCGCGGTAACGAGCGCGACCGGGGGCACCAGCGCCTTAATCGTGAACATGACCTTCTCGCCGAAGGGCATCGCCAGTTCCTCGGCGGGCGTTCGCGGCGCCCCCTCCGGGAAGATCAGCGCGTAAATGATGATCCAGAGGAAGAACAACCCGACCATGATGAAGCCGGGGATGAACACGGCCGCCAACAGATCGCCGACCGAGATCTGTGCCACGGACGCATAGATAACAACGACGATCGACGGTGGGATCATCGTGCCGAGCGAGCCGCCGCCCGTAATGACACCCGAGATGAGGCTTCGCGAGTAGTTCGCCTTGACCATGGGCGGGATCGCGAGAAGCCCAACCATGACCTCGACAGCGCCGACGACGCCGGTTCCGGCAGCAAACAGCGTGCACATGGCCATGGTTGCGAGGCCGAGGCCGCCGGGGAAGCGCCCGAGCCAGAGCTTCATTGCTTCGAAGACGCGCCGGCCCATGCCGGAATGCTCGAGCACGGCGCCCATGAATATGAAGAGAGGGACGGCAGCCAGGGCATAGTTCGACGCGACATTACCGACGAAGCGGAAGAGCTGCAGGCCTGCGCGGTCGCCGAAGATCGGCAGGGCAAAGGCCACCGCCGTGACGATCAAGCTGAAGGATATCGGGACGCCCGCGAATATCAGGACGAAGGCAGCCGGGAACATCCAGGCAGCTAGGGGCAGGCTGGCCATCAACGATATTCCATCAGTGGGTCGCTTCTTCGGCAGGCGGATTGTGCAGAATACGCGCGAGCACCTGCAGCCAAAGTGCGGTCAGTCCGATGGCAAGAACGAGCTGAAAGGGCCAGATCTTCGGCCGCCACGGGCTGACCTGCTCGATCTCACCGGTGATGAAGGCTTTCCACGCCTGGCTCCAGGCCGAATAACAGATGAAGCCGAGCGCTGGAAAGATGAGCAGAGTGAAGGTGACGATCTCGATCTTGCGCTTCAACGCCTCGCTGAAGAACTGCGCGAGGATGTCGACAGATACGTGCTGGTTCTTACGCAGCGCGAAAGCACAGGCAAGGATGAAGGCCGCGCCGTTGAGCATGTAGGCGACATCAAACGCCCACAGCGTGGGAGCTTTGAACACGTAGCGCGCGACCACCTCATACATCGTGACAATGATGAGAGCGATCGCCGCCAACGCGGCCAATCCACCGCATACCGCTGAGAGGCGTTCGATCCAGCGTGAAAATGCGGCCATCGTTCAGGGCTTCCCAGAGACCATATGCGACTGCTCGAACAGGCAAGCGATCTCAGTCGATGGCGCGGTAGGAAGCGTTCTGCAGCCAGCTGTCGTAGAAGCCGTAATACGACTCCATGACCTTCTTCATCCAGAGATTACCTTTGGCTTCCTGCTCGGCGGCACGCTTCGTAGCCCAGGCCCGGCCAGCCTCGCGGATGTCCTTGATGAGCGAGGGATCGGCGGCCACGACTTCCGCCTTGCCCTTACGGATCGCCTTCATCGCTTCCATGTCTTCCATGGTCCACGCGATGAGACAGTCGAGCGTCGCGAGCTGACCGGCGGCCTCGATCTGGACTTTCAGATCCGCGGGCAGAGCGTCCCATGTCTTGGTCGGGACGATGAACTCGAAAGCGAAGTTGTTCGCGTGCGCGCCTGGAACGATGATGTACGGCGCCGCATTGTGCAGGCCTGTCTTGAGATTTTCGGCCGGACCGGACCACTCGACGACGTCGACGCCCTTGCGCTCGAGCATCGTGTAGACTTCGGAACCGGCGACGGTTGTCGCTGCTGCACCGAAGGTTTCGTTGAGGATCTGCGCCCAGGCGCCCGCGGCACGGAACTTGAGGCCCTTGAGATCGGCTGCGGTCTTGATCGGCTTATGGGAATGCCAGATTTCGGCGGGGCCCATGCTGACGGGAATGGAATGCATTCCCATGGTCTCACGGCGATGCGCGGCGAGGAGCTCCTTGCCGCCGCCCTTGAACATCCAGTGCATCATCATCTCGGGCGGCATGCCGCCCGGATGTCCGGCAAAGAACGAGTTCACCGGGTCGCGATTGACGATGTACAGCGGAGTCATATGACCTGCATCGGCGAGGCCGTCCTCGACAGCCTTGTAGGCCTCGAGCGGCGGCGCGATCACGCCGCCCGGAAATGGCTGAAGCACGAGCCGGCCACCGGTGATCTGCTTGATGCGCTCCACGAACGGCAGGATCGTCAATGTGTAGAACATCGACGTCTCACCGGAGAAATGATTGACGCGCCAACGGAGCGGCGCCTGCGCCGAAGCGGGCGAGGATGGCTGCATCGCCGAAGCAGCCAAAGCTGCACCGCTGAGGCCGAGCCCTTTAAGAATCTTCCGCCGGTTTTCCATCGCGAGATCAGTCCCCAATTATACGTGTGCCCAGTTAACTGTCTGTTCGGTCGACGTTTCGTGGGGTATGTTCAAATGAAAAGTCGACTTTGGTCAAAGTCACAAATTAAGCGGGGCGTGCCTGATGAATGAGCAGATCGCGAAGGCCGGCTTCAAGCCGGCTTCTCTGGAGGTGGACCTCGAGGGGCTGCCGTTCGAGACCGACCAAGGCGTCGGATCGCGCGCCGCGCTCGGCCTGCTCGTGCTCGAGACGGACCAGACCATCGAGGACGAGTTCCGCGCTATCTGGCCGTCGACGGGTGTTGCTCTCTACGGCGCGAGACTCCACAACAGCCCGCACATCACGCCTGAGACTCTGAAGGAGATGGAAGGGCTGATCGTGCCGGCAACCGAGCTGCTGCCGCCGATGGTCGATCTCTCGGTCGTGGCATTTGCCTGCACGTCCGGCGCCATGGTGATCGGGGAGCCCCGTGTCGCCGAACTCATTCACTCGGTCCGCCCGCAAGCGGCCGTCACCGATCCGGTCACGGCGGCAATCGCCGCGCTGCGCTCGAGCGGTGTCAAACGCGTCGGCCTCCTCACGCCATATACTGCGGACATCAATGCGCGCCTGCGCGGGGCATTGATCGAGCGCAAGCTCGATATTCCCGTTATGGGCTCATTCAACGAAGCCGATGATGCGGTCGTCGCCCGGATCACGCCGCAGGCCATCCTGGATGCGGTGGTTCGCCTCGGCGAGTCCGCGGCCTGCGACGGAGTGTTTGTATCGTGCACATCGCTGCGCGTTGCACGTATCGTGGAGGCCGCTGAAGCGCGGATCGGCAAGCCCGTCACGTCCAGCAATCACGCGCTCGCCTGGCACATGCTGCGCCTTGCCGGCATCGACGACGACATTCCCGGATTCGGCCACCTGTACCGCAGTCGACTGATCTGATCGTGGTTGTCTGACCGGACGCCGTCCGCGGACCGGGGAAACTCTGTGCCGTCCAACTCTTGCTCGGTCATTCGAAGATCGACACGAGATCATCGCGATCCTCGATGGGCCTGTCGTTTTTCTTTGAAGTCTCGGATCAGCGCCGGCTCTGCTCGCGATATTGGCTCGGGGTGACGCCTGTGACCTTGCGAAAAGCGCGCGCGAAGCTGGCTTGTGATCCAAAGCCGGTGTCGAGCGCGACTTCCATCATCGACGACTGCTCGGACTGGAGCATCTTCTGCGCTACCTGGATGCGACGCTCGATCAGGTATCTGTGCGGAGGCCGTCCGGTCGCTTCATGGAACAGACGCGAGAAATGGTAGGGACTGAGACAAGCCTCACGAGCGAGGTCCTCGAGCGAAAGGTCGTCCGCCAGTTGCGCCTCCATGAAGTCGAGCACGCGCTGCAGCCGTTTTGCATCGAGCGAGGGCCCCCGCGTCGGGGGCTGCCAGCGGTCAACCGTGTAGTTGCCAATGAGATGTGCTGCGAGTGCGGTCCGCAAACCGTTGGCGAAGATGCGGTCCATGGGCTGGCTCTCGCGCCCGAGCATACTGTGCAAAGCCGCGCCGATCTGCGCCAGCGTGGCATCGGCGAAGCCGCCGGCATAAGCAAGTTGCGTCCTATCGGGATCGATCCCGTAGTCGGCGAGTGCGCTGTCTTCGAGCAATTTGTCAGGCAGGAAGATGATGAGGCATTCGGTTGAGCCGTCGAGCTCGAGCAGGGTCTCGTGCGTGCCGGCCGGGACCAGCCAGCTCGTGCCCGGCCGTGCCATGCCTTCCTGCTTCTGCCCGTCGCCCGTCCGCCGAACCAGTGCCTGGCCCGACAGGATGTAGACGAGCTCGGTGCACTCCGGCTTCACGCAGTTCTGGGCGCCGGGGCCGATCTGCCGATGTTCGACGCGTAGCGCATCCCACTCGGCTGCGCCTCCGAGCAGCGTGCTGGGTCGATACTTCCGATCGCCATGAGCCCGCAGCAACATTCAACACCTCGGCGGTACCGTCGCGACGGTTCGATCGACCGGCGAGGCCGCAATTTGGGTTCCGCAAGGACGCGGATATGATGCCCTATCGAAAGCGACGCTGGCCAGTTAAGCGCGGTTAAAAGCGGGTATGGCGCAGCGCACGGAGCATTTCGGCTTTCGGTTCCGTGGAGATGAGCCTCGTGCTACGCGTGATGCCATTGGCGCCGAATAAAAACATCAACCGGCAGGGATCTCATAGGAGGGGCTGGTGACGGGTGACCTCGCCGCGCGGACTCCCAGATCTTTTGCCTTCGGGCCGTTTGCGCTGATTCCCGAGCGCCAGTTGCTCCTGAAAGGTGAGGCGCCGGTTCGGATCGGAAGCCGCGCGCTGGATATCCTGACGGCCCTTGTTGAACGGCCGGGCGAACTCGTGAACAAGCGCGAGTTGATGGCGCGCGCTTGGCCGAGCACCATCGTCGAGGAGGGCAATCTCAAGGTAAACATGGCGGCCTTGCGACGGGTCCTCGGCGAAGAGCCGGGATCAGCGCAGTACATCGCGACGGTGATCGGACGGGGCTACCGATTTACCGCACCCGTTCAAGCAAGTGAAACGGCCGGCCTCGCATTGGCTTCCACGACGGCGGCAGCAGGTAGCAAGAGCCTGCCGCTTGGGACCTCGCGCATCTTCGGCAGGGCCTATGCGATCGACGCTGTTCGACGTGATTTGGAAGAGTCGCGGCTGGTGTCGATTGTCGGTGCCGGCGGCATCGGCAAGACGACGGTAGCAATCGCGGCGGCGCACGCGGCGGCACGCGAGCGCACCGACGGTGCCGCATTCATCGACCTCGCGACGATCAGCGACGCGCAGTTCATACCGGCGGTAATCGCCTCGGCGCTTGGTCTTGGCGTGATGGGTGGCGACCCGCTCGCCAGCATTGTGCACGCGCTGAAGTCCCAGAAGAAGATTCTTCTGTTTGACAATTGCGAACACCTGCTGCCGGCCGTGGCTGCGGCCGTGGATCGGCTTGTCAACCAGCTCGATGACGTGCGCATTCTCGCGACGAGCCGCGAGCCCTTAGGCATCCGCGGCGAGCGTGTACATCGTCTTCCCGGGCTGGAATGCGATCCCCGCGAGAGCCCCACGGCGGACGAGGCGCGGACTTTTCCCGCAGTCGAATTGTTCGCCACGCGCGCGTCCGAGCGGGCCGGATATCGGCTGACGGATGCCGACACGCCGGCAGTGGCGGAAATCTGCCGCCGGCTCGACGGCAATGCTCTCGCCATCGAGCTTGCTGCGACCCAAGCGGCCGCGTTCCCTCCGGCGGGGATCCTGCAGATGCTGGACGACAGCTTTCGTCTCCTGAGGCTCGGCCCGACGCTCGCACCTCTCAGACAGCAATCCCTCCTTGCGACGCTCGACTGGAGCTACAGCCTCCTTTCGGCGCGCGAGGCTGCCTTGCTGCGCGATATCTCCGTGTTTGCAGGTATTTTCAGTGCCGACGGCGCGACCGCCGTTTCGAACGGAAGTCCTGCCGAGGTGCTGGATACGCTTGCGCAACTTGCCGCGAAGTCGTTGCTGGTGATGGATGCCAGTGCAGACGCGGTCACCTACCGTCTTCTGGAGACGACGCGTGCTTATTGCCTCGAACGCCTGCGGCTCAGCGGCGGGGACCAGACGGTCCGCTGCCGTCATGCGGAGTATGTCTGTGCGGTGTTCGAGCAAGCCGCGAGCGAGTGGTCGCAGCGTCCTGGCCGCGAATGGGGCGCTGCCTACGGCCACGTTGTCGACGATCTGCGCGCTGCGCTCGCCTGGGTCGGCCGGGACGAGACGAACCGGTCGCTCCGAATTCGGCTGACCGTCGCAGGGCTCCTGCTCTGGAATCATTTCTCGCTCATCGAAGAATGCCACGTTCATGTTTCGCGGGCGGTCGAAGAACTCGACGCGGCGGGGCTCGCCGGAACGGCGTTCGAAATGAAATTCAAGCTGTGGCTCGGCGGCTCGACGATGATCACGCGTGGCCTCAAGCCCGAGGCGATGGCGGCACTGCGAACGGCAGGAGAAATCGCTAACCAGATTGGCGACACTGATTATCGTCATCGCTGCCTGATGCTGATCGCAGCATACGAGCTCTTTACGGGCGAGCACGAAGCTGGAATGCGCACGATTGAGACGTTCGCCTCAGTCGCTTCTGCAGATGATCCTTCCATCCTCCCAGAGGGCGAGGTGCACTTGGGCATAGCCGAGCTCTTTCTCGGACGTCTTCCGAACGCGCAGCGGCGTCTCGAAGCCCTTCAGCAGCGCGATCTGCGATATTTCAACGGTTCATATAGCGTGCGGTATATGGCCGACATTGTCGTTCTGTTGGAATGTGCGCTATCGCAGGTACTGTGGTTGAGGGGCTTCCCCGACGCCGCCGCACGCACGGCGGCCTCCGCGTTCGAGCGTGCACGCCCCGCCCACCATCATCTTTCGCTGAACAATGCCCTTACGTATGCGTGCCCAGTTTTCTATTGGAGCAAGCGTTACGAGGAATGTGATCGCTACGTCGAATTGCTCGCCGAGCATGTCGCGAGGCACGGCCTGGTTACCCGGCGCCCGATTGCCAGCTTCTATCGCGCTGCCCTGGCGCACACGCAGGGTGATGATTCATCCGGTACGATTGACGGCCTCAAGCAGGCCATCGAGGAGTTCCGCGCCGTCAATTATCTCGTGCGGATGCCCTACTACCTCAGTGTCCTGGCAGACGCGCTCCTCCATCGCGGGCAGCTCGACGAAGCTGAAACGACGATGCGGACCGCACTCGACATCGCACGTACGCAGAAAGAGGCTTGGTGCCTTCCAGAACTTCTGCGCATCCACGCGTCCATTCTGACAGCCCAGGGGCAGACGGGTGAAGCGGAGACAGCTCTCGTCGAGTCGATGGCGATTGCCCAGGAAATCGGTGCGTTGTCGTGGCGTTTGCGTACAGCAAACGATCTCGCAAAACTCTGGTGCGCCCAGTCGCGGACGGACGACGCCCGCAAGATGCTGCTGCCCGTCTACAATGAGTTCACCGAAGGGTTTGGGACGCGCGACCTTGTGATCGCCGCCGACCTCATCGCTTCGCTCGCGCCTACCGGGAATGGCGAGGCGCCTTAAGAACCCACGGATGACACCGGCTGCATTGCGCGGCCACGACACGCAGGAAAGCAAGATCTGCGTGTAGGATCGCAAGATCCGCAAATACTTACCTCCCAATCCCACCTAAAGTTTGTCGCATAGGGTCGCAGTAGACCCATCCGCTCGAACTCGGCTCACGGCGAGACCAGCTCTCCGGGGAACGTCGTTCCATGCCTTGCCTGGGTGTCCAGAAAGCTGCCCCGGCAAATTTGGGAGGTCGGTCGTTATGGTTGGAAGCGATGACTCTGATCGCCCACTTGAGTTCAATAGACGCGACGTCATCCGAGCTGCCGGTGTAACGATGATGGCTGGCGCCGGGATGGCAATATCTGATGCGCATCCCGCATCTGCGCAAAACCGTGGAGGTTCTGACAACATGTCCCTTGGCAAAAGGCTTCAGGGTGTCCAGCACTTCGGGCTCACCGTACAGCGGATGGACCGCGCCTTCGAGTTCTACACAGAAGTGCTCGGTGGGACGGAGATCATGCGCGACGGAGATTTCCAGGGCGAGCGCATCCACAACACCTTGCTGACCGATCAGGAGATCGAGGCGCGCGTGCGTCAGGTCAATCCGCGCACGATGGGCATCCCGGACCTGCGAGGCGGCGCGCAGCGCCTGGACGTTCGCTTCATCCAGTTCGACAACGTCGTGATCGAGTTGCTCCAGTATCGCGACGCGGAGCAGCCCACCGGCAGCGGGAGCGCCTTCGCCGAACCGCTCGACTACATGAGCCCCGCCTTCCCACGCATGATGCACATCTGCTTCCACATTCGCGATGACGTGGACTTCAACAAATTCATCGCCGATCTCGAAGCGGAGTCAGCCCGGCGTGGCATGACGCAAGTGAGAGCCAACCGCGTCATCACCGTGACGAGCGAGCGCGAGCGCTTGGCGACGCCGCTTGAGGCAAACAGCAACGGTATCACCGAGGGCCGGTCGGACGGCTGGAGGCTGATCTACTGCAAGGGCTGCGAAGGCGAGCAGCTCGAGTTTGTCCAGGCGCTCGGCCCCGTCAAGAAGACCTTCGCCAACGCACTCGAAGCGCACCGGCGCTCACGCGAGGGCAGCTGAGGCCTGGAGAAGCGAGGCCTGCTCGGGCACGAAAACGTGAAGAGGCGGCATATACTTGAAACGTCCCAGCGTCTTGCCGACATCTGACTGAGCGTCAGTGCCGTCACCGAATTCGTCGGCGGCGTCACACCGCGCAATGCGGCGACGCAGTGGCTCGCAGCCAATTCCTTCCCGAAAGGCTGACGGGCGCAGCACCCAAAAAATATGGAGCCTTCGATGGTCAGCGAGCACGCGAACGGAAGAGAAATGCGCACCGATCTGTTCGATCCGGTACAACTCGGGCCTTATCTGCTCCGCAATCGTATCGTCATGGCACCGCTCACACGATCGCGCGCAGATGATGCTGGCGTACCAGGCGAGCTTCACGCCATTTACTACGGGCAGCGTGCGTCGGCCGGCCTCATCATCACCGAAGCGACCAACATCACACCGCAGGGTAAGGGCTACATCCGCACGCCGGGCATCTGGTCCAAGGAGCAGATCGCGGGCTGGAAACTCACGACCAGATCGGTCCACGACAAAGGTGGCCGTATTTTCCTTCAGCTCTGGCATGTGGGGCGCGTTTCACATCCGGATCTCCAACCGGGCGGCGTCCTCCCGGTAGCTCCGAGCGCCGTGAAAGCTGAAGGTGTCCAAGCTTACACCTATGAAGGCTTCAAGCCGCTGCCGACGCCCCGTCCGCTGTCGATCGAGGAGATCCCGGGCATCATCAATGACTACGCGCACGCGGCTCAATGTGCTCTGGAAGCGGGCTTCGACGGCGTCGAGATCCACGCAGCCAATGGCTATCTGCTGCAGCAGTTCCTGTCCGACGGGACTAACAAGCGCACCGACGAATACGGCGGCTCTATCGCCAATCGCACGCGCCTTATCGTGGAGGTCGCGGATGCCGTCACCAAAGTGTGGCCCTCTGAGAAGGTCGGCATCCGCCTCTCACCGCTGACAAAGTCCTTCGATATCAGCGATTCCGATCCAGAGCCGCTCTATCTCTCGCTCATTGATCAGCTTAATCCGTTCGGCCTCGCCTATATCCACGTCGTCGAGGGCGATACCCGGAACGATCGCAGCCCAGCGGGCGGGTTCGACCTGCAGTCGCTGCGTCGCGCATTCAATGGAACGTACATCGCCAACAACATGTATGACCTGGATCTAGCGATCGAGGCGCGCGCCAAGAAACGTGCCGACCTTGTTGCGTTCGGCCGACCCTTCATTTCCAACCCGGATCTCGTCGAGCGGCTGCGCCTGGGGGCGACCTTGGCCGAGCCGGACCACGATACGTTCTATTCGGGCGAAGCGAAGGGATACATCGACTATCCCGCACTCGGCGCGAGGGTCTAGTTGCGGCCAGCAACCGGGTCGCATGCCGTGATGGAGCGTACTCACCGTGCCCCTGCGAACACGGCCACTCATCGTAGTATCGAAGACCGGACCACCATGAACTCGGAAGATCGGCCCGGTACGAAAGGCTTGCCAGGCGCGCCCGAGACTCTCGACGGCACCGATGAGCAAATCGCATTCGGTCCGTTTCTCCTCTCTCCGGCGCGCCGCACTCTATTTCGTGGCGGCCATCCGGTATCACTGGGCAGCCGCTCGTTTGATATCCTTTGCCTGCTCATCAATCGCGCAGGGCAAGTCGTGAGCAAGGAGGAGATCGTTGCTCGTGCCTGGCCTGGAACTTTCACCGAAGAAGGAAACCTGCGCGTCCAAATATCCGGCCTGCGCAAGGCTCTGGGCGATGGTCACGATGGACATCGTTATATTCTGAATACTTCCGGTCGTGGTTACAGCTTCGTCGAGCCGGTTCGGCGCGTCGCCGATAAGGTTAGGCAGCTGCCCTCAGGTGTTGCCGACAGAATTGAACCTCGGAACGTCCCGGTCCTTCATGGCCGCGTCATAGGACGGGAACAAGAAACGTTGACTTTGATAGAGCGCATCTCGGAGCATCGCCTGGTAACGCTTGTCGGCGCAGGCGGTGTCGGCAAGACGACGCTCGCCGTAGCGACTGTAACGCATCTATCCGATAGGCCGGAGAGTGCCGCGTGGCAGGGCGTCTATTTCGTCGACTTCGCCTCGCTATCCGATCCTCGTCTTGTCTCCAGCACCCTTGCATCGGCGCTGGGGGTCAGTTCACTAG
Organism: Pseudomonadota bacterium; assembly: GCA_023430315.1. GTDB lineage: Bacteria > Pseudomonadota > Alphaproteobacteria > Rhizobiales > Hyphomicrobiaceae. Next base: position 17,820 of record JAEZAW010000393.1, read on the forward strand.
CCGATAATGCGCTGCCGGGCGCTCTGTCCTATCTTCGAGACAAGAGACTTCTACTGCTGCTCGACAACTGCGAGCATGTGATCGGCGATGTCGCTCGTCTTGTCGAAGCCATCCTTAGCTATGCGCCGCAGGTGCGGATACTGGCGACGAGCCGCGAGCCTCTGCGAATTGAAGGCGAGCGGATCCAACATATTCAGCCGCTGACCATTCCTTCAGGCGAGGGGCTTTCGGCGGCTCAGGCAATGGCCTACTCGGCAATCGAGCTCTTCGTCGAGCGCGCGCAAGCACGAGCGGACTTCTTTGCGCTGCGCGACGAGGAGATCAAGGCGATTGTTGGGATATGCCGGCGGCTCGATGGGATTCCACTGGCCATCGAGATGGCCAGTGCCCGCGTGGACAGTCTCGGTGTGTCGGGACTCGCTTTGGCCCTCGACGGGATGTTCACGGTCCTCACACAAGGACGACGCACGGCTCTGCGTCGTCACCAGACTCTCTACGCAGCCGTTGACTGGAGCTTCAATCTGCTCGCTACGCGCGATCAGACGATAATCCGGCGCCTTTCTGTATTCTCCGGTGCCTTTACCATGGAGGCAGCAGTTGCGGTCGCTGCCTGGGGCGAGCATTCAGCCTTCGATGTCGTCGAGGGCCTGAGCGATCTCGTTGATTGCTCTCTTGTCACGTCGGATGTGAGCCGAAACGAGACATTCTTCAGGCTCCTCGAGACGACACGAGCCTACGCGCGGCAGAAACTGATCGCATTGCCTGAGGCATCGGCAATGTCCAGGCGACATGCCGAGTACTGCGGGAGCATTCTTGGCGAAGCCGAGACGGCGTGGGCGCGCGAAGATGCCATACAATGGCAGCAGAGGTTTGGCTGGCTGCTTGACGACGTCCGCGCCGCGCTAAACTGGGCGTTCTCCGCGCACGGTGACAGCAAACTGGGTATTTCGCTGACGCTCTCGGCGTTGCCGCTGTGGTTCCAGCAGTCGCTGATCGCCGAATGTGGCGAACGTCTCGAGCAGGCGCTCGCGGCACTCGATATGACCGGTCCCGAATATGATCGCATGGCCGTGAGGCTTCACAGCGCTCGGGCCTGCGTGCTGAGCGCAACTCCCGGAAAGTCGCAAGAAGCCAAACTTGCCTGGAT
>JAEZAW010000252.1 GCA_023430315.1 Pseudomonadota bacterium
AAGAACAGCAAGTACACCGCGAGCAGGAAAGGTCCCGCTAGCAGCGCGAGTTGGACGTAGAGGCCGATGCGCCCGAGGGATGAAAACTGGTCCCCGATATGTTCGCGCCTCTTGGCCGACCAGTCCGCTTCATGTTCATCCGTCATTCTCGAAACCCCAGGGCGCGAGAGACAGTGGCGCGTATCGGCCGTCCACAGCCGGCGTCAGCTGCACTTGTCTTGATGCCGTGCAGGGAACGACCCAACGGAAAAATGCTAGTCTTCGGTCTATGCCCTAGCCATCCAGGAAAACCCCTGCTTGAGGGGAGGGCATTGCCGGAGTCGTAAGCATTTGAGGGAAGGATTAGCGGCTCTGCTTGTGCTTGCGTAGAGCGTCGCCGAAGGCCTCGAACAGGGTCTTGTTGACCGCGTTGTTCTGCGCCTCGTATTCGGCATGCCACTGGACGCCGAGCGCGAAGCCTGGCGCCTCCGCAATGCGGATCGCTTCGATGGTGCCATCCTCGGCGACACCTTCGATGACAATGCGCTCGCCAGGCTCGAGAATGCCCTGGCCGTGCAGCGAGTTCACGCGGATGGTCTCGCGTCCGAGGAGGGTTGCGAACGTGCCACCCGGCACCAGAGTGACTTCGTGGCGTTCGGCAAAGACGACGGTCGGATCGGGATGGATTTCGCCGGTCTCGAGGCGCGGCATACGATGGTTGAGGCGGCCGGGGATCTCGCGGATCTCCGGATGCAGCGAGCCGCCGAACGCGACATTCATCTCCTGGAAGCCGCGGCAGATGCCGAAGATGGGCTTGCCGCGCTCGACGCAGGCTTCCAGCAATGCGAGCGCGATGGTGTCGCGGCGCTCGTCATAGGGTTCGTAGCCGGCGTGTGGATCAGTCCGATAGCGGGTCGGATGCACATTGGCGCGGGCGCCCGTCAGCAGGATGCCGTCGACGACATCCAGCAGCGCACCGAGATCGGTGATTTCCGGGGCGCCCGCGAACATCATGGGGAGTGCGCCGGCCACCTCGGCAACGGCGCGCAGATTGCGCTCGCCGACGAGCTGCGCGGCAAAGCGGTTCTCGACGAAGTGCGAATTGCCGATCACACCGACTACGGGTTTCATCGCCGCCAGACCCCCGCCCCGTCTCGTCTCATCTCATCGGCCCGTTCTCAAATCGCGGAAGGCTTCGTCGAGCCGGCCGATTGCCTCTTCCAGGATCGAGCGCGGCGTCGCGAAGTTGAGGCGCAGCCGCGTCGCGCCGCCCGGTCCGAACTGCTCGCCGGGGCTCGGGAAGATGCGCGCCGTCTGCTTCACGCGATTGTTCACTTCCTCGGGCGAAAGGCCGGTGCCGGCGAAGTCGATCCAGGAAAGGTATGTCGCATCGAGCTTCATGGCGCGCGCGCCGGGGGCAGCGGCCTCGATGCCGGCATGGAGCAGGTCACGGTTACGTGCGAGATAGGGAAGGAGCGCGTCGAGCCAGGCGTCGCCCGTCCGCCAGGCGGCCTCGGTCGCGATCATGCCGAAGGAATTGTAGGAGCCGAGGCCCGAGGCCATGATGCGCGCATCGATGCGCTTCTTGAAATCGGCATTCGAGGTGAAGCAGGCGCCGACATGCGCGCCGGCGAGGTTGAAGGTCTTGGTCGCGGCGACGCAGGTGATGAGGCGATCGGCGCATTCGGGCGCGGCGGTCAGCGTCGGCGTGTGGCGGGCGCCGGGGAAGACGAGGTCGCAGTGGATCTCGTCGGAGACCAGAATGAGGTTGTGCTTGATGCAGAAGGTCCCGAGCGCCTTGAGCTCGGCCGGCGACCAGACCGTGCCGCCGGGATTGTGCGGGCTGCACAGGAAGACGATTTTCGTGCGCGGCGTAAGCTTCGCGGCGAGGGCATCGAGGTCCATGGCATAGCGGCCGTTGGCCTCGACCAGCTCGGCATCGAAAATGCGTCGCTGGTTGGCGACGATGATGCGGCGAAAGGCGTGATACACGGGCGGGAAGACGACGACCTCGTCACCCGGCTCGGTCAGCGCCTGAAGGATGAGGCCGAGACCCGATACGATCCCCGGCGTCGGGCTGACCCAGGCCGGGTCCACCTTGAGCCCATGACGGCGCGCCATCCAGGATGCGAGTGCTTCCGCCCAGGTGCCGGTATCGGCGTAGTAGCCGAAAACCCCGCGTTGGAGCATAGCCGCCAGGGCCTCCGTCACGCCGGGCGGTGCTCCGAAATCCATGTCCGCGACCCACATGGGGATCGCATCTGGGGCCGTGATGCCGGAAAGCTTTGCGATGTTGTCCCACTTGGACGAATGGGTGCCGCGGCGCTGAATGACGCGGTCGAAGTCGAACATGATCAAGAGGCTCCCGGAGCGGCCAACACAACCGCTACTGATGCGGGCCGCTGTGCCCATGGTCAAGCGCTGCGAAGCGCGCCGCGGCCATGCAGGCGTCGCATTGGCGTAAGAACGCGACTCCCGAAGCCGATTTTCCGGTCGGATAGCGCCACAATTTCCGAGTCCGGATCACATCATTGCCACATTGAAATATTGAAATAGTTGTGTCCGGGTAACGCAAAATCAAAAAAGAGCGACTGGACGGGTGGAGGGAACCGTTTCAGGGGGTGCAGTGTGCGTGCACTGTTCGTAGGCGCAGCAGGTTTAATCATCAACGGGTTGCTTGGCTGGGCTCCCGCTTATGCTCAACAGCAGCCGGCTCCGATTGAGCAACCGGCTCCGATTGTAATTGCTCAGGCGCAGGGCAAGGGTGTCCCGAAGCGGGCGCTGCCAGTGCCGCCCAAGCCGACGACCCATGACGAGAACGAGCGGGCCTCGGTCATCAACGCCTGGACCGTGGGTCTGGCGGGTGGTCTCCTCGAAGGGACGTTCGTGAGCTACGCGGCTGATCTCGGTCGGGCGCTCGACGACGGCGACAATCTGCGCGTACTTCCGATCATCTCGTACGGTGCGGTCGGAAACGTCAGCGATCTCATTTATCTCAAGGGCGTCGATTTCGCGATTACTTACGCGGACGTGCTCGACCACTACAAGAATGTGCTGAAGATCCCGAACATCGATAAGCGCGTGAACTACGTCATGCCGATGTTCCAGGGCGAGTTGCATATTTATGTCCGCCCGGAGATCAATTCGCTCCAGGACCTGATCGGCAAGAAGGTCAATTTCAACACGGTCGGCAGCGCTGCGAACTATACTGGCGGTATCGTCTTCGACCGTCTCGGGCTGCAGGTCGAGCGCCTTTATCTCAACAACGCGATCGCAATCGAGGAAATGAAGAAGGGCGAGATCGCGGCGGTCATCCACGTCGTCGGCAAGCCGAACTCTCTTTTCACCAAGATCAAGCCGGAGCCGGGCTTCAAGTTCTTGCCCCTCGAGTTCAGTGAGAAGTTCGAGGACTATTATGTCCCGGCCGAGCTGACCAATGCCGACTATCCAAACCTCATTCCCAAGGGGCAGTCGGTTTCCACCATATCGGTGATGGCGCTGCTCGCCGTGTTCAACTGGAGCCCCAACGTCAATGGCGACCGCTATCGGCGCTGCGTCCGCTTCATCGAGTACCTCTTCGAGCGCTTCGACCGCTTGCGGCAGCCGCCCTACCAGCCGAAGTGGAAAGAGATGAACATCGCCGGGACTATTCCCGGCTGGACGCGGTTCCCGCCGGCGCAGGAGCTGCTCGACAAGTCGTACACGACCACCACATCCAGCATCGACACCTCGATGGCGCGAACGCAGGCAGCAAAAGCTGCACCGCACGATCCCGCCGAGCAGGATCGGTTGTTCCGTCAGTTTCTCGAGTGGAGCAAGCAAAGACGCTAGAGAGACAACAGTCGTAAAGGATCACCAGAAGTCCGGACGGCGATCAGGATCATTGAGGGGAGGCGAGCGTTGCGTACGCGGCAACAACGCTTGATCAGGCACAAGCAGAAGCCATCCATGCTCAGCGCCGTGCGCGCACGCAAATACGCGCCGCGCCGATGGGTGTTCGCGACTCTCACAGCAACGGCTCTGCTGGTGAGCCACGTGCCGCAAATGGGCCTGCTGGGCCACGCACAGGCGCAGCAGCAGGAGTTCTTCCTGAACGTCGCGCCCGTCATGCTGGCTGAGCCGGCGACGCGGAGCCCCCTGCCCATCCAGGTCGGCCCGCAGGATGCACTCCTCCGCAATAGCTTCGTGCGCATCCGCGGCTTGCCGACGGCCGCGACGCTGACCGAAGGGCACGCGATCAGTGCGGGCGCCTGGGCGATCCCGCTCCTGGGCCTCGCGAGCCTCGGCATTGTCCTTCCAGTCGGCCTCCAGCAGGGCCGCTGGGATGTCGTCGTCTCGCTGGTGACGATCGAGGGCAAGGTTCTGACCGAGGCCAAGACGGCGCTCGTGGTTGGGCCTGTGCAACTCATCGCGCCGAGCCCGCAGCAGCAGGCGCAGCCCAAGCAGGCGCCGAGCGTCGTTGCGGCACTGGCCCGCCCGATCGAGCCACTGCCGAGCCCGGAGCGCGATCGCGCGCTCGGCCTGCACGCAAAGGGTAACGAGCTGCTTGCGCAGGGCAATATCCAGCCGGCGCGTGCTCTGTTCCGCCGCGCCGCCGAGGCCGGCCTCGCCGAGAGCGCATTCGCGCTGGCCAGCACCTTCGACCCGCAAGAGCTGATCAAGCTCAAGGTCGTTGGCCTGCAGCCGGATATTGCCATGGCCCGCCAGTGGTACACCAAGGCGCGGGAGCTCGGATCCGACGAGGCCGAGGCGCGCCTGAAACGTTTGCCGGCTCGCTGAGGGTTCAGCGGGGTTCCGCCTGCCAGCGCTGAAAGCCGCCGGCTCGGAGTTCACAGGCGGGGCAGCTCCCGCAGCCGTATCCCCATGCATGACGCGTCGTGCGCTCGCCGAGATAGCATGAGTGCGTGTGCTCGATGAGGATGTCGACGAGCGCCGCGCCGCCGAGCTTTTCCGCCAGTGTCCAGGTGCCGGCCTTGTCGATGTACATGAGCGGTGTATCGATCGCGACCGGGCGATCGAGGCCGAGGCTCAGAGCGCGGGCGAGCGTCTGCAGCGTGTCGTTACGGCAGTCGGGATAGCCGGAATAGTCGGTCTCGCACATGCCGCCGACGAGCGTCGCGATGCCACGCCGATAGGCAAGCGCGGCGGCGTACGTGAAGAAGAGCAGATTGCGCCCTGGCACGAATGTGCTCGGCAGGCCGGAAGCGGTCATCTCGATGGCAGTTTCGCGCGTGAGGCTCGTCTCACTGATCTGCGCAAGTGTCGGCAGCGAGAGCACGTGATCCTCGCCGAGGCGCGCGGCCCAATCCGGAAATTTCGCTGTGAGTGCTGCAATGACCTTGGCGCGCTGATCGAGCTCGACGCGATGGCGCTGGCCATAGTCGAAGCCGATAGTCTCGACGCGATCGTAGCGCGTGAGCGCCGAAGCCAGGCAGACTGTGGAATCCTGCCCGCCGGAAAAAAGTACGAGCGCCGCGCGCTCAGCAGGGGTCGTCATCGGACCTCACAAGGAATGAAACTGGCAGATGACTACGCCTGCGCGCGCAGGGATCAACATCGCGCGTTGCAACGCTTAAACAAATGCAAGCCCCGGCGCGGGCCGAGGCTTGCGTTAACTGAACCGAAGACGATCGCTCGACGTTAGTTGGGCGTTGACTTTAGTTGGGCGTCGACGGAGCCGACGGCGCCGGTGTCGGCGTCTGAGTGGGAGCCGGCGTCGGTGCCGTACGTTCGATGGTCGTCTGCGGCGTGGTGTCGGTCGGCGTCCTGCCGATGCCGATGAACAACATGCCCAGAATTGCCAGAAGCGCCGCAATACCGAGGATCACGCTCCATCCGCTCGCGTCGTAGTTCGGAGCGCGGTCGATATAATCCTGGTATTCATTCGGCGCGTGCCGATCATGATCAACGGCCATAGCTCATCTCCTACTATTGTTTGCGGTCTTAATTCGTAGTTTGCGGGGAAAACGCGCAGGTAGCGGCGGGGTTCCGATGCTTAACTCGGGCGGTCATTGCGCCGCGAAGCTGGCCGTGGTTACCGAGCTTCGATAGGGTTGAGGAAAAGACCCCCACTGACGATCGGGAACAATCTGGGAGAGCGCCATGTCCACTGCCGAGCTCGAGCGGCTCAAAAGTTTCCGTATGCCTTTTGCCGATCTTCTCGGCATCGAGTTCATCGCGGCGACGCGCGACGTCGTCAGGGCGCAACTTGTCGTCAGGCCCGAGGTCTGCACGCGACCGGCAACCATCCACGGTGGTGCGATCATGGCTTTTGCCGATACGCTCGGCGCGGCCGGGACCGTGCTCAATTTGCCCGACGGCCACTCGACGACGACGATCGAGTCGAAGACGAACTTCCTCTCGGGCGCGCCGGTCGGCACGACGATCATCGGCGAGGCAACGCCGATCCACCGCGGACGACGCACGCAGGTCTGGCAGACGCGGATTACCCGCGAGAATGACGGCGGCCTCGTCGCACTGATTACGCAGACGCAGATGGTATTGGAACCGCGTCCCACAAAGGCGTGACAGGGCTGGCGCTCACGCTCTACAACCATGCTGGAATGTCGAAAGCCCGGGAAGGGCGAGAAGAGGAAGCGTATCCATGTTCGATTTGAAGGGTAAGGTCGCGCTCATCACGGGTGGCAACGGCGGCATCGGGCTCGGCATGGCAGAGGGCCTGGCGTCGGCGGGTGCCGACATCGTCATTGCCGCGCGCAAGGCAGAGAAGTCCAAGGCGGCGGCGGCCGCGCTTGCCAAGCGCGGCGTGCGCACGGGCGTCGTCGAGGTCAACGTGGCGGATGATGCCTCGTGCCGCGCGATGGTCGCGGCTGCGGCCAAGCAGATGGGCCGCATCGACATTCTCGTGAACAATGCCGGCATCAACATCCGGAAGGCGCCGGAGACCTACACGGTCGGCGAATGGCGCGAGATCCTGTCGATCAACCTCGACGGCGCCTTCTATTGCTCTCAAGCCGTCTATCCCGAGATGAAGAAAGTCGGTGGCGGCAAGATCATCAACATCGGCTCGATGATGTCGCTGTTCGGCGCGCCGCTGACGACGGCCTATGCCGCGTCCAAGGGAGGCATCGTGCAGATGACGCGTGCGCTCGCGACGGCCTGGGCCAAGGACAACATCCAGGTGAATTCGATCCTGCCGGGCTGGATCGATACGGAGCTCACGCAGCGGGCGCGGGTCGATATCGAAGGGCTCAATGAGAACGTGCTCTCGCGGACGCCGGCCGGTCGCTGGGGCAAACCTGAGGACTTCTCCGGTATTGCCGTGTTCCTCGCGGCACCGGCGTCGGATTTCGTGACGGGGACGGCGATCCCGGTCTGCGGCGGCTTCTCGATCCGCGGGTGAGAATTTTATCGGGCGGGCCCTTGCTGGCCCGTCTGGTCAGCCGCCGCGTGCGGGCGGCGTCTCCGGCGATTTGGGCTCGTCCGGCACCTCGTCCACATCCTCGGCGTCGAACGTGCCGGGCGGTGCGGGCGCCGGGCGCGATTTCGCGGCACGCTCCTCGATCGTGCGGTTGATGAGCGAGCGCACGCCGTCGAGGTCGCGCAGGTGGATGTCGTGCTGATTGTACGGTATCTCGATACTCGCTTGCTTGAAGGCCTTCATGATGGCGATGCGCAGGTCAGACTGCACGCTGCCGGCGCGTGAAACGTCCGCGACGAAGAACCAAAGGAAGAAGTCGAGCGAACTCGCGCCGAAATTCTCGAAGATGGCGCCCGGCGGCGGCTCCGTCAGTACCTGCGGGTGGGCCTTCGCGCAGGCAATGAGGATTGCGAGCACCGTCTCTGGATCCGCGTCATAGTTCGCGCCGACGCGCACCGTGCCGCGGCCCATGAGGCTGCGATGGGTCTTGTTGAGAACGCGTCCGGTAATCAGCTCCGAGTTTGGGACGATCAGGCGCGCGCGGTCGAATGTCTCGATCTCGGTCGAGCGCACGGAGATGCGGCGCACGCTCCCTTCGCGATCCCCGACGACGATCGTATCGCCGACTTTGACGGGTCTCTCGACGAGCAGAATGAGGCCCGAGACGAAGTTGTTGACGATCGACTGCAGGCCGAAGCCGATGCCGACGGACAGCGCACCGGCGACGATAGCAATGTTGGTGATATCGAGCCCGGCATAGGAGATCGCGAGGATCGCTGCCAGCGCGATACCGGTATAGCCAAGGGTGGTCTCGATCGAATTGGCGATGCCCGACTCGACGCGCCGCGGCTGCAGGACACGCTCACGCAGCCAGCGCTGGAAGACGCGCGTCGCGAATGCCAGGGCGATGAAGAGCAGGATGCCGAACAGAATACGGGCCGGCGAGATGCGAAGCTGGCCGATCTCGAAGCCGAAGAAGGCGCGCGCAAACCAGTCCCGGATCTCGGCTGCGGTGAACCCCCACTGCACGAGTATGAGGGGTGCCGCGACTGCAACGAGTGCGAGCGTCAGCAGGACCTCGGCGAGCCAGGCGAGTTCGCCGAGGCTCGTCGGCGCGATGCTGAGACGCCTCGAGAGTGTGTATCCGACAGGGTTGTCGGGCTGGTCGATCGTGCGCGTGATCGAGCGTATGGTCAGGTAGATGAGACCCGCGGCAACGACGACCGTGCCGGTCAAGACGAGCTGTTGGGCGATGAAGCGACCGAGGGCGAGATAACCGAGGAGCGTCGTCGCCAGAATGAGGATCGTCAGGATCCACAGCGGCAGCTTCAGCCACCAAGGCGTCATCAGGGTCGTGGCCGGAAGCATCACCGCGTCGGAGGTGGCGGTGGGGATGGGGCGGGGTGTGAAGGGCGTGAGCAGCAGGGCTGTCAGCAGGCCGGCATAGGCAAGGCTCGCGAGGAAGGTTCTCACGACCGTGATCGAGAGCGCGACGACCAGCACGCGGCCGATGTCGTTCAGCGCGAGATCCACCGCATAGACGGCGACGAGGCCGATCAGGCACCAGCTTATGCGGCTCGCGGCTTCGTCGGTCAGATTCACGAGACGCAGCGCGGGATCGCGCGGCGAGAGGACGACGCGGATCAGGGTGCCGACGACGATCGTAAGAAAAATCGCGGAGAGCCAGGCTGCGGCGATGTTGCCGCCCGGCAGGCGCATGAGGCCGAGACGACCCAAGCCGACATACAGGATCGCGATCGCGGCCAAAGCCGGCAGCATCCGCAAAGGCGAAATCCACGCGATGCGCTGCGCCCGCTGGATGAAATTCCGTCCCTCGGGCGGCGGCGAGTAGGTCACACGATCGAGATACCGCGTGCCGAACCAGAGCCCGGCGAAAGCGATGACAGCGCCCGCCAGCACGCCGAGGACGCTCGGCATCATGTCGGACGCGACCTTGAGCCAGTCGGACGCGACATAGCGCCCAAACTCGAGCGTGCTCGGCAGGTCCTCGTTTGCGAGAAGCCAATGGTGCGGCAGCAGCGGGCTCTGCGTGCGCTCGAACAGATTGCGCGTGAACAGGGATTGGCGCAGGTCCGTAACGCGCCCACTCAGCTCGCGCGCACGAACATCGGTGAGGTCCAAGGTCTTCAGGGCGCCATCGAGCGACGAGACGACAGCTCCGAGCCGTTCGCGCTCGGCCGCGATTGTGGGGGCTTCGGGCGGCGCATCTTTTGCAGGCAGGGGACCGAGGCTCTCGACCTGCCGCCGTGCGGCTGTGAGCAGAGGACGGACCTGCTCCGCGGTTTTGGCGCTTTCCGCCAACAGCTGGTCCATATCGTTGCGCAAGCGCGCGAGATCGGTGTCGGAATCGCGGATGCGATCGAGTGACTTCTCGGCCGCGTCGATCGAGGCAGAGAGGCGCGTGATCTGCTGGGCGATCTGCGCCGGCACCTCGGTTCCAGGTGCTGGCTTCGCGGTGGCGGGGGGCGATGGCGTCTGGGCGCCTTCAGTCGATGGGGCGCCAGCCGGAGCCTGCTGCGGCGGCTGTGGCTGCTGAGCCATGGCCGGCGCGGCCATAAGCAGGACCGTCGCAAGGAAAGCCGCGATCCAGATCCGCATGGGCGTTGATGTCATCACGTTACTGTCCCCGGAACTGTGCATGGCCTCGCCATGCTCCGCCGGCCTTGCGACGTCCCTTATGCAGGATATCGACTATTTCACGCTCGGGGTCCGCGTCCAGGGTTGAGCATATAACCGAGTGCTCAGCCTGCGGTGCCGTCCGCAGCACCGGCGGTGGCTGCTCCGAGCGTGCGCGGTGCGCGGGTGTAGACGGGTTGGGCAGAGAGAGAGGGAGGCTGTGTCGGAGGTGTCGCCTCTATGGCGTCGCTGGGCATCATCACGGGACGCGAGGGGATGCCGGTCTCGATCACGACATCCACCGGTCCTCCCGTCATGATCAGGTGCTCGACATTGTCGCGGCGCACGAGAACGAGGCGTCGCCGGCCGTCCACATTGGCGTGATCGACCACGGCGAGGCGCGGTTCGGCACGCGGGCCGAAGAAGGAAATGCGCGGCGGTGTCCCGTTGAGGTAGCCGCGTACGATCCAGACAACTCCGACGATAGCGATGGCCGCGGCAACGCTGAGGAGCGCGTACCAGATGAAATTCGCCATTTCCCTGCCGCGACCGCTGCCGCGCTCCCTCACGAACCAGCCCACACGAGCACGCCATCTGTAACAGCGAAACGGCGCCAGTCCACAGCCGCATTCCCAGGCATGAACAGGGAATGTGGACACGGTTCGGCGCCAAAATGACGCCGGCCGACGATCGACATGCGGTAGCGCTGTCTGCGAATCTTGTCTCAGGCGCGAAACGTCGCGCCTCCACACCGGGCGGTGTGGCGTTTGCGGCGCTTCAGCACATCTTAACGGTGTTCGGTGTGTTCTGACTGTGTGAAACGCGCACCGCCGCGGTATGTTTTATGTCAGGGGGATACCGGCATTGCTGCACGATCTTCGGCAACTGGCCCGCGCCTCTGTTTCGCCGAATCAGCTACGGTGCCGGGCGATGACCGGGCTCCATGAGAAACGCAGCGAGTTCACAGTGATGGGCACGCCTTCCCGTGGCGGCGTCATACTGGCGGCGACGTTGACGCTCGCTGCCGCGCTCATGCTCGGCATCGTGGCCATGGTGTCGGCCCGCGCAACGGGGCCGATCGTTCTCGGCTTCCTGTCGCTGCTTGCGGTGATCGGCGTATTTTTCCTGTTCGGCACGGCGGCCGGGCTCATACGTCTCAACGTCGAGGACGAGCGCGGCGACCTCTACGAGCGTGCGGCGGAGGGTATCGATCTCGGGTTCCTGGTGACAGATGCGGCGGGCCGGACGCTGAAGGCCAATCGCGCCTTCCGCCGGATCGTCGGCGAGCATCCGTCGGGTGAGCCGCGCGCCCTCGAGGAAGCCTTCTCGGTCGAGCCAGAGGCAGGGCAATGCCTCTTCCGGCTGTTGCGCGCCGTCGAGCGTGGCGAGGCGCGCCAGGAGGAGTTCCGGATTCGTGGTCAGGACGGGCGCTCGCGGACTTCGCGGTGGCTGCGCGTCACTGTTCGGCCGATCCCGGCTGCGCTCGGTGGTGGCGAAGGCCAGCCGCGTACGCTGTGGCAGGTTGCGGATATCACCCAGGAGCACGCGCGCGTCGCCGAGACCCTGCACGGTCTCGAGGCCCGCGTCGCCTACTACGATGGCCTGCCGCTCGGCGTGATGGAGCTTGCGCCCGACGGCCGCATCACGGAGATCAACCGGACGATCGCCGATTGGATCCATCGCGATCCAGCAACGGGCGGCGTGCAGGATCTGACCGTAACGAACCTCTTCTCGCCGGGCGCGGAAGCCGCGATTCGTTCGGCCG
>JAEZAW010000069.1 GCA_023430315.1 Pseudomonadota bacterium
CGCGCGCTGCGGCGGCACATGGCCATACGCATGGTGCTGGGCGCGATGCGCGAGCGCGCTACGATCGTGACGGTCCCTATGCCGGCGCGAGTCGCCAGTCGGTTGCGGACCGTGCTGCGAACTTCCGCCAGGGCGCGCCATTTCTGGTTGAGCGCGCGACGCTCTATGATCCCGAACCACTGGAGCCGCCACCATCGGTTGCCGCCGAGAGGGACGTGCCGCCGCGGCGCCTGCTGCCGGTGGCACTGACCTTGCTCGGCGTTGTCGTCGTCGTCGGCCTCACAGCCAGCGTGCTGTTCGTGCGCAATGCCGACGTCGTTCGCTTGGATCAGGGTTCGGGCCGTCTCGAACAATTTTCGGAACGTGGGCTACCGCAAAGTCCTCCCGGGGCAAGCCCGGGAACGCAACCCAATGCCAACACCATCGCCTACGATCTGACCCGGCGCCCAAGCGACACCATCGTCGGCGCCTGGCGCCCTGCGACGGAGGAAGAGAAGCGCGCTGCGCAGTCCGGTGGGCTTCCTGCTCCGGAAAAACGTCGTCCATTGCCGAGGCGTGTCGCTGCTGCGCCACCGGAAGTGCCGCCTGAGCCTGTCACGCGCCCCGTCACTGCTGCCCCACCCGCTGTCGCCGTGAAGCCGCCGCGCTATGATGTGCAGGAGCCGAAGCGGCGCATTGCCGATGGCGATCCGCCCGGACCTCCAGGTGAGGCCGAGCGTCCCCCGCCGAACGTTGTTGCCCGCGTCGGGCGCGCGAGCGAGCCGATGGAAGGGCCGGAGCCGGCGGTCGAAATTCCGCTCGATAAGCTCGCGCTGCCGTTGCGCAGACCGGACCCGTCGGAGATGGAGGAGTGGTCCGAGCCGGGACGGGCGCGTCGCGCGAGCGTTCGCCGATTGAAACAGCGGCTCACCAAGGCACAGCGCCGTGCAAAGATGAACGATCCTTGGGAGAATCCGCGCGCCGGCGAAGCGGCCTTCGGAGATTGGTTCGTGGGGACGCAGCGGAGCCGACAGTGACGGTTGCCCCTGATCGGGGTGCGCCAGTCGGTCACAGCGCCGTTCGCAACTTCCGCCACAGTACACGTGCGTTTTGACGCGCTTTCGTTGACAACCCCCCGCGCCATCCTTATCTCTCCCGTGCCGGCTGGATGCGGTGCCCGGTTGGGTTGGCAGGGCCTGTTGGCGGCTCGCTCGTCGGCCTCTTCCTCTTCGAAGCACAACCTGATCGCAGCGGCCGCCCGACGGAAGTCGGCGTGTCGACACGTACATCGACTTCGCGGGTGTCAGGTCCGGCCAGGTCCGACTCCGGTGACTGAATTTGAGGAACGGTTCATGCTGTCGCTCGCTTCGATTGCCTCCAAGATCTTCGGCTCGTCGAACGATCGGATGTTGAAGTCGTTCCGACCCAAGGTCGCGGAGATCAATGCCCTCGAGGGCGAGATCGAAAAACTCTCCGACGCCGACCTCAGGGCGCGCACGGACATGTTCCGCAAGCAGCTCGCCGAAGGGGCCACGCTCGACGATTTGCTGGTCCCGGCCTTCGCTACCGTTCGCGAGGCGGCCAAGCGCACGCTCAAGCAGCGCCATTTCGACGTCCAGCTCCTCGGCGGCATGGTGCTCCACTCCGGCAACATCTCCGAGATGAAGACCGGCGAAGGCAAGACGCTGGTCGCCACCTTGCCCGTCTATCTCAATGCCCTTGCGGGTCGCGGCGTCCACGTCGTGACGGTGAACGACTATCTGGCCAAGCGCGACTCCGAGTGGATGGGGCAGGTCTACAGGTTCCTCGGGCTCACCGTCGGCTGCATCGTCCATGATCTCGACGACGAGCAGCGCCGCGCCGCCTATGCGTGCGACGTCACCTACGGCACCAACAACGAGTTCGGCTTCGACTACCTGCGCGACAACATGAAGATGCGCGTAGTCGACATGGTGCAGTTCGGCGCCCGGGCGCAGGAGCTTTCCGGGCACGCCTTCGCCATCGTCGACGAGGTGGACTCGATCCTGATCGACGAGGCGCGTACGCCTCTGATTATCTCCGGCCCGGTCGAGGACCGCTCCGAGCTCTACAACGCCATCGACGCGCTGATGCTCAAGATCGAGAAGTCGGACTTCGAGCTCGACGAGAAGCAGAAGCAGGTGGCCTTCACCGAGACGGGTCAGGAGACCATCGAGCGCCTGCTCAACGAGGCCGGGCTGCTCAAGGGCGATGCCCTCTACGACATCGAGAACGTCACGGTCGTCCACCACATCAATCAGGCCCTCAAGGCCCACAAGATGTTCCATCGCGACCGCGACTACATCGTGAAGGACGACGAGGTCGTCATCATCGACGAGTTTACGGGCCGCATGATGCCGGGCCGGCGCTATTCCGAAGGCCTCCATCAGGCTCTCGAAGCCAAGGAGCACGTGCGGATCCAGCCCGAGAACCAGACACTCGCCTCGATCACCTTCCAGAACTATTTCCGCCTCTACGACAAGCTCGCGGGCATGACCGGTACGACCTCGACCGAGGCCGACGAGTTCCTCGACATCTACAAGCTCGATGTTATCGAGATCCCGACTAACGTGCCCGTCGGGCGCGCCGACCTCGACGACGAGGTCTATCGTACGGGCAAGGAGAAGTACGAGGCGATCATCCGTGAGATCGAGAATGCGCAGAAGCGCAAGCAGCCCGTGCTCGTCGGCACGGTCTCGATCGAGAAGAGCGAAATGATCTCCGAGCTCCTGAAGAAGCGCGGCGTGCAGCATCAGGTGCTGAATGCGCGGCATCATGAGCAGGAAGCAGCGATCATCGCCCAGGCGGGTGTGCCGGGTGCGGTGACGATCGCCACCAACATGGCGGGCCGCGGCACGGACATCCAGCTCGGCGGCAACCTGCAGATGCGCGTGCTCCAGGAGCTGGCCGACGTCCCGGAAGGCGTGGAGCGCGAGCGCCGCATCGCCAAGATCGCCGACGAGATCGAGAGAAACCGCCGCGTCGTGCTCGAGGCGAGCGAGACGGTCGAGATCGAGCCCGCCAAGGGTAACCGCCCCGCCAAGACCGTGACCTACCCGGGCGGTCTCTATGTCATGGGCACCGAGCGCCACGAGAGCCGGCGCATCGACAACCAGCTCCGCGGCCGTTCAGGCCGTCAGGGTGATCCCGGGCGCACGAAGTTCTACCTCTCGCTCGAAGACGATCTCATGCGCATCTTCGCTGCCGATCGCATCGATGGCATGCTGCAGAAGCTCGGTCTCGAGGAAGGCGAGGCGATCACGCACCGCTGGATCAACAAGGCCCTCGAGAACGCGCAGAAGAAGGTCGAGGCGCGCAACTTCGACGCGCGCAAGTACGTGCTGAAGTACGACGACACGATGAACGACCAGCGCAAGGTCGTCTTCGAGCAGCGCATCGACATCATGGCCGCCGAGGACGTGAGCGAGACGATCGATGCCATGCGCCACGAGGTTCTTCAGGGGCGCGTCGCGACGCACATTCCCGAGGGTGCCTACTCGGAGCAGTGGGAAACCGAAGAACTCCAGAAG
>JAEZAW010000125.1 GCA_023430315.1 Pseudomonadota bacterium
CGAGTCGGCCGATGAACGAAAAGAGGTATTCCGGCGCGTCGCCATCGCGCTGCGCGGCGTGTTCGTTCGCGAGGAGAAAGGACCAGCTTCGCGCCCAGGGAAAAGACTTGGTCAGCGAGCAGTAGACGCCGGGCATGAATGGGTACGGCCAATCGCACTCGGAAAATACGAAGGCAGGGCCTGCGCGCTTGGCGCTGCGTAGGAGCTTATCGACGCCGACGTGGCCGATTTCCACGAACAGCGTCAGGTCGAACGGCTCGTTTCCCTCCGCGATCCGATACTTCTGCAGAGTCGCGCGATCTCTGAGCTGAAGCAATCGCTTAAGCGCGTAGTTGTTGCGATCGCCGAGACTATCGAGCTGAACAGCGAGCGGGCGGGAGGACTTCGCCTGAAGAAGGCTGGTTGGGAGCGGACCAGGATCCATATCTCAGGCGGCTCCCCATGCCGGTTGAGGCGACCCCTCAGTTCGTCCGCCGCGCGGCACCGTCGACGGTTTCGATCGGCTTGAAGAACACGTCGACGCGCATGCCGGGCAGCAGTGGCGGCTGGCCTTCCATGTCGGCCACGACCTCGAGCACATCCACGTCATTGGGACGGCGAGGCCCGCGCTGACCGAGCTTACCAGGCCCGAGGGCAGGCGCGAGGCTCACGACCTTGCCGACGAATTCGCGACCCGGATAGGCATCCGACTTCACGATCACGTTCTGGCCGACGCGCACTTTTGCAGCATCGCGCTCCTCGACCTCGGCACGCACCTTCAGCGACGAAACATCGCCCATCGTCAGCAGCACCTGCTCCGGCGAGGGTGTCGCCGTTTCGCCTGCGCGCGCGCTAACGTTCAGGACCGTGCCGTCCCGCGGCGCGCGAACGCGCGTACGTTCGAGCGCGGTCAGCGCCAGCGCCAGCTCCGCGCGGGCCGCCGTAAACCCGGCTTCGGCACGGGTCGGCAGCGCAATTCCCTGCGCCGTTTCAGCCTTCCTCAGTGCCGCGCGCTCGTTCTCGAGCCGGGTCTCGGCATTGCGGACGCCCTGACGGCGCTCATTGAGCCGGTCGAGGTTCGCCGACGAACCATCGCGACGATGCGCGAGGTACGCTGCATCGAATTCCGCGCGCGCCTGCGAGAGCGCATACTCCGCTTCGACGTTTGCATCCTCGGCCTGGCGACGCGCGCGCACCAGATCGGTCGTGCCGTCGGTTGTATCGCGCTCGCGCTTGCGGACTGCGGCCTCGGCACGCGCCCCATGCACGCGCGCCAGCGCCTCGTCATCGCTCAGGCGAACCAGAAGATCACCCGCCGTCACCCGGTCGTTCGGCTGCACCGTCACCTCGACGATGCGGCCGGGCGTCACCGCGCCCATACGGATCTCGCCGCCATTCGGCTCGACGCGCCCCGGTGCTGCAGCATCCCATGAGACCTTGGGCAGCGGCTTCGCCGTCGTCTGCGCGTTCAGCCGGCCGGAGATGTTCGCCGACGGGATGAAGTACGATGCGCCTGCCACGACCGCGGCAGCGATCACGAACGCTAAGAACAGGCTGGAGATCGTCGAGCGGTTGCTATCCATGGGACTTCATCTTCCGTTTCTTCGCGAAGCTGGCGCTGCCGGCAGAGGCGCTTTGCGTCGCCTGCTCGCTGCGGGCCTCTTCGAGGGGAATGGTCGGGGGCGGCGAGACGATTGCGTCGCGCACCCGCTCGGGGCGCTCGTCGCTGACGATCAGGCCGTCCTCGATGTGAATAATGCGGTCGGCATAGGGAAGTGTGCGGTGGTCGTGCGTCACAGCCAGCACGGCGTGGCTCTTGTCCTTGGCGATCTCGGAGAGGAGCTGCATGACGGACTGGCCGTTCTCGCTGTCGAGGGCGGCCGTCGGCTCGTCCGCGAGAAGCAGCGACGGCGCGCTCGCCAGCGCACGAGCGACAGCGACGCGCTGCTGCTCACCGCCCGACATGTTGCCCGGGTAGGACTTGAACTTGTGCGAGAGCCCGACCTTGGTCAGCGCCTCACGCGCCTGATCGGCGGCGAGACGGCCCCGGCGCCCACGCACGTCGAGCGCGAGGCGGACGTTCTCCACCGCATTGAGCGTCGGGAACAGGTTGTAGGACTGGAAGACGAAACCGATGTGCCGCCGGCGCACGTCGGCGAGCGCCTCCGGTCCGAGATTGGCGGTGTCCGTGCCGGCAACGCGGATATTCCCCGAGGTCGGCCCGAGAATGCACCCGAGGATCGAGAGCAGCGTCGTCTTGCCCGAGCCCGAAGGCCCCATGAGCAGCGTCAGCTCGCCGGCCTTGAGCGAGATGCTCACGCCTTTCAGTGCGCGCACGAGGCCGGCGCCCTGGCCGAGCTCCTTGACGACATCGGTGGCTTCGAGAACGACGTCGCTGCTCATCGTGCAAACACCATGGCCGGATCGAGCTTCGTTACTTTCACGATCGCCGAGACGGCCGAGATCGCGCACATCGCGAACGTCAGCACGAACAGGCCGATGGCGAGGCCCGGCGTCATCAGGATCGGCAATGCGGTCTGCTCACTGAAGTGGACGACGACCATGGCAATGGACATGCCGAGGATGTAGCCGAGGATGGCCGAGAACGCCGCCTGCGCGAGGATCACGCGGTGGATGTAGCCCGCCGACGACCCGAGCGCGCGCAGCGTCGCGAATTCCCTGAGGTGATCCTTTGTGCTCGAGTAGAGCGTCTGCGCGACGATCACCGTGCCGACAAGAACGCCGAGAATGGCGCCACCAATGAGCGCCACGCCCGCACCCGTGCCGAACAGCCAGTGGTCGAGGCTTCGGTCGCGGAACTCGGCCTGCGTCAGCACGTCGACATTGGAAAGGCGCGACTTGATCTCCGTGCGCACGGCCTCGGTCGTTGCAGGATCATCCAGCTTGACGAGGAAGAACGTCGCTTGGTTCGGCTCGAGGCCGAGCATGGAACGAGCTCGGCTCAGCGTCGTGAAAACGTAAGGCGCCATAGTGAAAGAGCGAATGCCGTCGGTCAGCGCCGCGACCTTGAGGCGCGTCTGCTCGACCTGGGCGATGTCGGAGATGCGCGTGACGCCGAGGTTCTCCATGTAGGTCTTGTCGACGGCGACGGCGAACGGTTCGGTCAGTGAGGCGGGCGTGCCCTGCACGACGTTCCAGGGCTGGAGGCCACCGGCCTCGGGATCCGCACCGACGAGCACGATCAGCGCCGAGCCGCCGGCCGGCTTGCGCCACTCCGTGAACGCGACGGCGAGCGGCGTCACGCTCTTGACGCCCGGCACCGAGAGAACGGCATGGCGCTCGCGGCCCGAGAGCTGGCCTGCCTCCTCGAAGCTCTTGGCGCCGAACGAGGTCACCCAGATCTCGCCCTGGGCATTGTCGATCATCGAGATGATCATCTTGCGGGCGCCCTGGTAGAGCCCGAGCTGAACCGCAACCAGCACGATCGCGAAAAGGATGCCGACGAGCGTCACTGCGAGGCGCACGCGGTCATGAACGAGGTTACGAAACGCAAGCGTCAAAACCATGGGAATGCCGAACTGTCCTTGCCTGACGCTACAAAAACCTGAATGCCCACCCGGCCCGCGGTCTTAAACCCTCGCGAGCAGCCTCTGAAGCGAGGCTCAGCTCCCCGATCGTCCATTCTGGAAGCGGCTTCGGGAAGATGCGTGCCCAAAGCCCTTGATGAGCCCGTTATATAGGGAAGGCGGCGAAGCGGTGCCACCTGCGGCAATCGTAGTAAATCGACACTGCCGTCCCGACGCCGGCCCGAGATGCGTGCGCATCGGACCCGCTGACGCCTGCCGAATACCTCTTCGTGTGAGGCAAAATCAAGGCGGCCGTTTGAGCCTGTGTCGCCTTGCCGCTGCCACACTTGAAGAATTTACCACCCACATCCGTTGCCTTGACCCTGCTCCGGCAGCTCAGAACAGGATGATGCCATGGCCACGATATTCCTCAGCAAAGAGCGCGTGCGCCGCAGTCTGGCGGCCACCCTACCGATAACACTCAGTGCGATGATCATCGCCGCCGTCGGGCTCGTCGTTCCCGCGGCCGAAGCCCAGCAGCAACCCGCGCGTAAAGGGGCTCAGGCCGCTGTGCCTGCGGTGCCAGCGCCCTCGCCCACGCCTCAGGGCCTCTGGATCGACCATACGGGCCGCGGTGCCGTCGAGATCGCACCTTGCGTCCCCGAGGCGGCACCCGGCACGCCCGAGGCCGCAAACCTCTGCGGGCGCATTGTCTGGATGAAAGAGCCGAACGATCCAAAGGGTCAGCCCCTGCGCGACACCCTCAACAAGAATGCCGCCCGGCGCAGCCAGCCGATCTGCGGCCTCCAGATCATCGGCGACGTCAAGCCGCAACGCGATGGCTCGTGGGACAAAGGTTGGATCTACGACCCCGAGCAGGGCTCGTCATTCGACCTCGAGCTCAGCCTGCGCAATCCCGAGACGCTTCAGGTAAAGGGCTACATGGGCGTGAAGTTCCTGAGCGAGACCTTCGTGTGGCGCCGCGCCAAGGAAGCCCCGCCGAAGTGCAGCGGGGTGTGAGGACGCGCTTCTCGAATCTCCCAAAACACCGCACGTGCTAGGCTTTGGAGGACACCTCTGACAAGGTGGGCCTCCGATGTCCAAGCCAGACGATAAAGTTGCCGCCGTCACATTTGGCCGCGCGCGAGCGGCTGCACTCAAATCGCCACGCTACGGAAATGGCAATCCGGAGCTGATCGAGAACGCCTTCTGGGAGCTCATGATCCGCCAGAGGCGGCAAGCTTACTGGGCGCGCGGTATCTTCGATCTTCCCGTCGACTGGCCGGCGCACAGGCGAATGGCCGCGACCTCAGCCTGGCGCGATTACGCCGACGGCCCGGTGTTCTGCTTCACGCGCTTTGGGCGCACGGTTACGCAGCTTCCCGACGGCCGTCTGGTGTACATCGGCGGCGAACATGAGGATTGGTACGACCCCGACTTCTGCATCTACAATGATGTCGTCGTCGAGCACCCGGATGGCAACTTCGACATTTATGCCTACCCGCGAGATATTTTCCCGCCGACCGACTTCCACACCGCGACGCTCGTTGGCGACGTCATCTATGTGATTGGCTCGCTCGGCTACAAGGATCTGCGGAAAGCTGGCGAGACGCCGGTTTACGTCCTCGACACGGACCGGTTTTCGATCCGCCCCCTGCCAACCGCCGGCGACGCTCCCGGGTGGATTTCGTTCCATACGGCTGTCCTCGACAGGTCCATTGAGACCATCCACATCGCCGGAGGCCAGATCGCGGCCCAAACAATGACGCTCGAGCCGAATGCCCGTGGTTTCAGCCTCGATCTGAAGACGGGGCATTGGCGCGCCAGCACAGGCGAAGCCATTCCCTGACCGGCCCAGGCATAGCACCCAGCTGCCCAAGAGGTTGGCGACGCGCCAGTCGCTTGGTAGACATAATACCAAGCGCATCCCGCGCCCCATCCTCATGATCCGTGGCGCGACCCGCCGACCCCTACAGGAGCTTTCGATGCGCAAATTCGCCTCTCCCGGCCGCTCGGCTGTCTATGCCACGGGCGCCATGTGCGCGACGTCGCACCCGCTGGCGACCATGGCGGCCATCGAGCAGCTCAAGAACGGAGGCAACGCGCTCGACGCCACCATCGCCGCGACGGCCGTCATGTGCGTCGTCGAGCCGGCCATGACCGGCATCGGCGGCGACTGCTTCGCCATCATCGCCAAGCCGGGCACGCGCCCCGTCGCCTTCAATGCTTCAGGCCGCGCACCCAAGGCTGCGACGCCGGAGTGGTACGCCAAGCAGGGCATCAAGAGCATTGGCATGCAGACGCCGCACGCCGTGACCGTTCCGGGCGCCATCGACGGCTGGGCGACGCTGCTCAAGGACTACGGCACGCGCTCCTTCGCCGACGTGCTCGCGCGCGCGATCGAGTATGCCGAGGGCGGCTTCATCGTCGCGCCGCGCGTCGCCTGGGATTGGGGCAAGCTCACTGAGAAGCTGAGCGTCCATCCCGGCGCCCGTCAGCACCTGCTGCCCAATGGCCGCCCGCCGAAGCTCGGCGAGCGCGTGAAGTTCCCCGAGCTCGGCAAGACCCTGCGCGCCATTGCCGACAAGGGCCGCGATGCCTTCTACACGGGTGAGATCGCCGCCGACATGGTCGCGGAGCTCAAGGAGATCGGCGGTCTCCACACCATGGAGGATTTCGCCAACCAGAATTCCACTTACGTCGATCCGATCAAGGTGCCCTACCGCGGCGCCGACCTCTATGAGCTGCCGCCGAACAACCAGGGCATTGTCGCGCTCATCATGCTGCGCGTTCTCGACCGGCTTGGATCGCTCGGCAGTGACCCGCTCTCCTGGGAGCGCTATCACGTCATGATGGAGGCCGGCCGCTACGCCTATCAGCTGCGCGACACCTACGTTGCCGATCCGGAAATGGCGAAAGTGCCCGTCGAGCACATGCTCGGCAACGCCATGATCAATGAAATCGCCTCGCGCATCGACCGCAAGAAGCGCAGCGACATCGGTCCGCTGCCGAAACCTGCCGGCACCGACACGATCTATATGACGGTCGTCGACGGCAACGGCATGGCCGTCTCCTTCATCAACTCGGTCTTCTCGGCTTTCGGCTCGGGCATCGTCACGCGCAAGACGGGTATCGTTCTGCAGAACCGCGGCCAGGGCTTCGTGCTCGATCCCAAGCACCTCAACTGCATCGCGCCCGGCAAGCGCCCCATGCACACACTAGTGCCGGCCATGGCCTACAAGAATGACCAGCCCTGGCTCTCCTTCGGCGTCATGGGCGCGAACTTCCAGCCCATGGGCCACACGTACGTCATGACGAACATACTCGACTACGGCATGGATCCGCAGGCCGCGCTCGATCACCCGCGCGCCTTCTTCGAGGGCGACGAGATCAAGGTCGAGACGTCCATGCCGAAGTCCGTCGTCGATGGCCTCACCGCCGCCGGCCACAAGGCCGTCTACACCGAAGCGCCCTGGGGCGGCGGCCAGATCGTCGAGATGGATCGCGCGAATGGCGTCCTCATCGGCGCGTCCGACCCGCGCAAGGACGGCATGGCCGCCGGCTACTGACGGAGATGCCGTGAGCGGACAGTGCACCGTACGGCTCAGGATCGAAGGGCGCGTGCAGGGCGTCGGCTATCGCGTGTTCGTCGAGCGCAATGCCGCGGCACTCGGCCTCGATGGCTGGGTGCGCAATCGCCGTGACGGCGGTGTGGAAACCGTCGTCTCAGGTTCGGCCGACGCCGTCGATGAGATCATCGCGCGCTGCAAGGACGGCCCGCCCGCGTCACGCGTCGATCGCGTCGAAGTTCTGCCCGAGGATGGTGCCGTGTCGCCGGGCTTCAGCGTGCGGCCAACGGTGTAGTCGCGCTTTCAGCGCGAACAGGGCTGCCGCCCTGTAACCCGCTCGGGGGGCACCCCCGAACCCCCGTCTTTTATTGAC
>JAEZAW010000152.1 GCA_023430315.1 Pseudomonadota bacterium
CGTCTCGCCCTCGACTGTCTCGACGCCTCCGACGTCTGCTCGCGCTAGGTGCTGGTGGCGGGCGCTATCCGGGTATTTCCCGATTTAGGCTACGTCATACTGCCATGACGATCGCTCCTCGATGTTCCGGCGAACGAACGAGACAGGAGCCTCGCAGATGGGAAAGACCAAATCCGACGCAATCCGACCCTTCACCTACAACGCATCTCAGGTTGAGCTCGATGATCTCCGCCGGCGCATACTTGCCACGCGCCTCCCCGAAAAGGAGACGGTCTCGGATTTCTCGCAGGGCGTACCGCTCGCGACCGTCAAAAAACTCGCGCGCTATTGGGCCGCGGAATACGACTGGCGCAAAGTCGAGAAGCGGCTCAATGCGGTGCCGAACTTCGTCACCGAGATCGATGGGCTCGACATCCACTTCATTCACGTTCGTTCGGAGCACGAGGACGCATTGCCGATCATCATTTCGCATGGTTGGCCGGGCTCCATCATCGAGCAGCTCAAGATCATCGCGCCGCTGACCGATCCGACGGCGCACGGCGGTTCAGCGAACGACGCCTTCCACGTGGTCATACCGTCGATGCCGGGTTACGGCTTCTCGGGCAAACCGACCAGTACCGGCTGGGGGCCGGAGCGCATCGCGCGTGCATGGGACGTGCTGATGAAGCGCCTCGGCTACACGCATTACGTGGCGCAGGGTGGCGACTGGGGCGCGATCGTCGTCGATCAGATGGGCGTACAGGCGCCGCAGGGATTGCTGGGCATTCACACCAACATGCCCTGTGTCGTTCCGCCTGCGATAAATGCTGCGGCGCTGGCTGGTGCGCCGATGCCAGCTGGGCTTTCCGCGGATGAGAAGCACGCCTACGAGCAGCTGGCCGCCTTCTACAAGGACGTCTACTACGCGTTCTTCATGGGGACGCGCCCCCAGACACTGACAGGCCTGGCGGACTCACCGGTCGGTCTCGCCACATTCATGATCGACCACGATGCGCGCAGTCTCGAGCTCATCGCGCGCTCCTTCAATGGCTTTCCCGAGGGTCTCTCTCGGGACGACGTGCTCGACAACATCACGCTGTTCTGGCTGACGAACACCGGAGTGTCCGCGGCCAGGCTCTACTGGGAGAACAAGCTCGCCTTCTTCACGCCCAAGGGTGTGAAGATTCCGGTGGCGGCGAGCGCCTCCCCGGATGAGCTTTTCCAGGCACCAAGAAGTTGGGCCGAGCAGGCGTACCCAAAGCTCATCCACTACAACAAGCTCGAAAAAGGCGGACACTTCGCGGCTTGGGAACAGCCAAAGCTTTTGTCAGAGGAGGTCCGCAAAGGCCTCAGACCTTTGCGCAACTCCATGTGACGGCGCATCTTGACGATCCACTATTTCTCACGAGCGGCTGTCAGGTCGCTGATCGCCGCCGAAGGAGATGCGCGCAGCCCATAAGGGCCGCTGTGAGCACGATTGTCAGGGTCGAGACTGCGGCGATGGTCGGCTCGATCTGAAATTGCAGGTCGTCCCACATGCGGCGTGGCAATGAAACGGCACCCGAGCCGGAAATGTAGATCGCGACGATCAGCTCATCGAACGACGTGATGAACGCGAATAGTGCACCGACCAGAACACCCGGCTGGATGAGCGGCAGCGTGATCTGAAAGAACGTGCCCGCAGGCGTGGCGCCGAGGCTGAGAGCAGCCTGCTCCAGGCGCGGATCGATGCCGGCGAGGCTCGCGCTGACGCTCGTTACGACAAAGGGCACGGCGAGGCACGTGTGCGCGAGGATGAGGCCGACCGGCGAGCCGACCAGGCCGTATTGTGCGAAGGCGTAGTAAATCCCGATGGCGACGATGATTCCCGGCACGATCAGCGGCGACAGGATGAGGGTGGAGGCGAGCGCACGCAGCGGCTTCGGCAAGCGGGTCATGCCCAGTGCGGCAAGCGTGCCGAGGATTGTTGCGAGCACGACGACGACGCCCGCCACCCAGATACTCAGCCATGTCGATTGCAGCCAAGCCTCGCTGCCGAAATAGGCTTGATACCAGCGCAGGCCGAAAGCAGGTGGCGGAAACGTGAGATACGTCGCGGACGAGAAGGAGACCACCACGACAATGATGATGGGGAGCATCAGGAAGAGAAGGATCAGGCCGACGACCGTCGTCGACAGCGCGCGCATGGCAGTCATCGTGCCCCCATGCGGAATGCATTGCTGACGCCGGGCAGACGGTAGAAGAGGCCGATGATGGCGAGCGTCGTCGCAAGCAGCACAACCGACAGGGTGGCTGCATAAGCCCAGTTGAGTTGATCAACCTGCAGATCAATCAGCATCGACAGAGTGATCTCGCGGGGGCCGCCCAGCATGGCCGGCGTGATGTAGAAGCCGAGAGCCAGCACAAAGACGAGCAGCATTCCAGCGGCCACGCCGGACATGGAAAGCGGCAATGTGATCTGTCGGAACGTGCCCCACGGCGTGGCGCCGAGCCCCGATGAGGCGCGCGGCAGCGAAGGATCGATCTGCCGAAGCGCGTTGGTGATCGGGAGAACCATATAGGGCAGCAGAATGTGGATCATCGCGATCTGCGTCGCGAGTGGCGTATTGAGGATGCGCCATGGCCGCTCGATCATGCCGAGCGCGAGCAAAGCCTCGTTGATGAGGCCGTGCCGCCCCATCAGCACCATCCATGCATAGCTGCGCACCAGAACACTGGTCCAGAAGGGTAGCAGGATCATGATCAGAATGACTGGTGCCCAGCGGGGCGTGCGCACGAGCGCGAGAGCAAGCGGATAGCCGAGGAGCAGGGTTCCGATCGTGACGGTGAATGCCGTGTAAAGGGTGTTCGAGAAGACCTTGAAGAAAACCGTGTCGCTGGTCAGTGCGTAAAAATGCGCGAGTGTCCATGTCGGATCATTGACGCTGCGCAGGAGCATCGACACCACGGGCACGGCATAAAATGCGAGCATGAAGAGGAGGAGAGGCCCGGTCAGGAGCCACGGTATGGCCCGCCTCCAGGCGAACTGCACGCCGATTGGTTGCGTGACGGTCAGTGTTCCGGCAGGAATCTCGACGGCTTCAGACAAGGATCGTATCCGCGACAGACCAAGAGATGTCTACCTTCTCGCCGACTTCGCGACGACGAATGGCGGCGCTCGACGGCTCCTTCAGGACGATCGAACTGCCGTCGCCTGTCCGCAGCAAGTACCTGCAGCGTTCACCGGCGAATACAGCCTCGGTCACGGTGACGCTGAGCCTGTTCTGCGGTGCTGGCGCATCCGTAGCGCCGTCGGCGAAGCGGATGCGCTCAGGTCGCGTCGACAGCATGACCTTATTGCCAGCGACCGGTTGGCTCGTAGAGATGGCCCGTATCAGGGCGCCGTTGTATTCGGCGACGACGACCTCGTCTTCGAGGCCACGCACTACCGCGGGGAGGAAGTTCGACTCCCCAATGAAGGCCGCAACGAAGTGATTGTTCGGCCGGTCATACAGATCCTCGGGCCTGCCGACCTGCGCAACGAGCCCTTCGTTCATGACCGCGATACGGTCGGACATGGTCAGGGCTTCTTCCTGGTCATGTGTCACGTAGACAAACGTGATGCCGAGATCCGCATGAAGACGGCGCATCTCGAGCTGGAGGTTTTCACGCAGTTGCTTGTCGAGAGCCCCCAATGGCTCGTCCATCAACAGCAGGCGCGGCTTGAATACGATCGCCCGTGCGAGCGCGACACGCTGCTGCTGGCCGCCGGAAAGCTGTCGTGGATAGCGCGCGCCGTATCCTGGCAGTTGCACGAGTTCCAGCGCCTCGCCGACGAGCTTTGTCCGGTCGGCTTTCGGAACCCCGCGCTGCTTCAGAGGGAATCCGATGTTGTCGGCCACCGTGAGATGCGGAAAGAGCGCATAGTTTTGAAAGACCATGCCGATGTTGCGGCGATAGGGCGGCATGGCGACAACCGACTTCCCATCGATGGCGATGTCGCCTCCGGTCGGTGTCTCGAAGCCGGCGATCATCATCAGTGTGGTCGTCTTGCCTGACCCGCTTGGCCCCAGCAAGGTCAGGAACTCGCCCGAGCGGATGTCGAGCGAAACGCCAGCCACCGCGGCCACGCCGCCGTAGTTCTTTTCCAGGTCGTTAAGCGATACTGACGCGCCGCGACCGGGGCCGTTCATTATGATCAGCCCAGCAGCCACTTGTTGAACCGTCCGATGACCGCCTCGCGGTTCTCGATCCACCAGTCGTAGTCGTAGTTCACGAGCTGAGACTTGATCTGCGGTGCGCTCGGCAGGACGGCCTGCCGAGCCTCCGGAATGAACTCGTTAGACTTGATGTTGACTGAGCCATAGGGAATGCCCCAGGCGACGCGCGCCTGCGGGATCGCCATGGTGGAGTACGCCACGAACTTCATGGCATTCGCTGCGTTCTTCGCGCCCTTCGGAATGCCCCAGGCATCGCGCTTCGAGAGCCCCTGGCCCCAGCTGATCTCGGCCGGAACACCTGCTGCCTGGAGCGCCGCCATGCGGCCATTCCAGACCGAGGTCATGGAGACTTCGCGATCGGTCAGCAGCTGGATCGGGATGGCGCCCGTGTCCCACCACTTGACGACGGACTTCTTGATCTTGTCGTAGCTCGCGAAGGCCTTGTCGATGTCGATGGGGTAGATCTTGTCGGCAGGAACGCCGGCCGCCATCAGCGCGAATTCCAGCTCCGGCCATCCGCCGCCCGTCGTTCCAAGCAAGGCCCGATCGCCGGGGAACTTGGCGGTGTCCCAGAAATCCGCCCAGCCTTTGGGCACTGCGCCCTTGAAGGCGTCGGTGCGATACGCCAGCACCTGCGCCCACACCAGCATTTCGATGCCATAGTCGAAGCGGAATTCCTTGCCGACACCATCGTCGATCAGCGCGTAGTCGATCTTCTCGAAATACTCGCCCTGTTTCTGCAGGTTCATGATCGAGCCGCGGCTGAGCTGTGCCAGGTCCCATTCGACATTGCCCGTCTCGACCATGGCCTTGACTTTGGGAGCGCTCGTTCCGGGGAAGTGGCGCACCTTGATGCCGGAGATCTTCTCGAAAGGCTCGAAGTAGGCCTTGACCTGAGTCTCCTGCATGGTGCCGCCGAAGGTGGCAATGCGCAGCTCGCCACTGCCCTTCAGGATGTCGGGTATGGTTGTCTGCTCGGGCCAGGCGCCCTGAGCGTAGCTAGGTCGGATGTACGGCGCGGCGAGGCCGGCGCCGATGAGGCCCATTGCCGTGCGGCGGCTGAAATGCTTGGAAGATGGGAATCTGCGCATGCTGGCTGCCCTGCCTTCCTGCTGGTTGATCAGAATGCGAGGAGATTGTCGCGGAACTGCTTGTGCTCGTAGGCCTTCCGCATGAGGCCACGATCCTGCAGCGCGGGCACGAGGCCGTCCTCGATCTCAGCGAGCGTCCGCCGGTTGACGTTCGGCATGGAGAAGAGGAAGCCGTCGCCGCCCACGGCCTGCATGACTTCGCCCATCTGAGCGGCGACGGCGTCGGGCGTGCCGCACAATTCGATGGATAGGTCGACAGCGTTGTAACTCGCCATGGTCTCGCGGATGGAGCGGCCATTCGCGAGCTTGCGGAATTGCTCGAGGTTCTGCTGGTGCCCGTTGGTCGTCACGTCGTCTGGCAAGGGCTTGTCGAGGTCGAACCTGCCGAAGTCGATATTGGTCACCTTGCCGAAGTGTGCGAGCCGCTCCTCAATGCGTGCTGCGGCAGTGGCGGCACGCCTCTTCTTGCGCTCGAGGGCGTCCGCGTTGGTCTCACCGAGAATAGGATTGATGAGATAGAGCACCTTGCAGTCGGATGGGTTGCGACCAGCCGCGATCATGTGCTTGTGCACGTCTTCGCGATACGCGCGCATGGCCTCGATGCCCTTGGCATTGACGACGATCGTGTGGGCGTGCGCAGCGGCGAACTTGCGACCGCGCGGCGAGCCTCCAGCCTGCGCGATGACTGGCTGGCCCGATGGTGCCGGACCGGAGTTCAAGGGACCGCGCGTCTTGAAGTACTTACCGTTGTAGTTGATCGCATGAACCTTGGTGTGATCGACGAGCACGCCGCTCTTGCGGTCAGCGACGATCGCGCCCGGCTCCCAGGATCCCCAAAGGCCCTTGCAGACCTCCATATATTCATCCGCCATGTCGTAGCGCAGGTCGTGCTCCGGCATGCCGGGCAGGCCGAAGTTCATGGCGGCGAAATCCGAGCTGCCCGTGACAGCGTTCCACCCGATCCGCCCATCCGATACCTGGTCGAGCGTCGCGATGAGCCGCGCCAGAAGATAGGGGTGATACGCGTAGGTGCCGAATGTCGGAACGATTCCGATGCGCGATGTCACTTGCGTCATCAGCGCGGCGATGACCGACGGATCCTGACGCGGAACGGATAGGCCGTTCTTGAGATAAATCTCCGTCGATCCGCCGAAGCTCTCGCCCACGTACGATGAATCTTCAAGCAGGATGTAGTCGAAGCAGGCACGTTCGAGAGCGCGCGCCATGTTGAGGAAAAGCTCGGGCTGCATCCATGTCTGGCCGATGTGCCCAGTCCATGCTTCGCCCCAGGCTTGCGCGCTCGAACCTTGAAGGAACCAAGCGAGATGAAACGGCTTGGGCATCTGTGCTCCATCGCTGCAAACGCATCAGACACGACCGTCCGACGAGCAGAAAATTAAGCAAGTATTGTGCCAGCCGACTTTTGAGCTTCTGACGACGAACGGCGTCTTTGGAGCTGATGCCCGAGCAAGCGAAATTGGAGGAGTCTGGCGAAGGCTACGAGGCCGTCATGACGATCGCGCAAGAGCACCGGGCCGGTCCTGTGGATGCGGCCGAACTCTTTCGGAGCTGAATACCCTCATCGCTGCAGCGAAGCCTCTCGTCGCGGGAGCGACACGCGCTGTGCTCGGCGAGGGGCCGATCGGCGTACACCAGGCGAGAAAAGATGGTAGCACTGGTCTATTCGCGCAGCCTTAGCCTCGGCAGCCGGCGCGGCGGACGCTGCTGGAGCGCCCCGTTCTACGCGCGCCGACACCGAGAAAGCCTTAGCTCAGGCTGCTTTCTTCGCCCGCACGTTGGCCAGCGACTGGGCAAGCAACGTCAGATCTTCATCCGTCATCGCCTCCTCGCCCAGAGTTTTGTCGAGCAAGGCCGCGGCGTCCTTCATGCCAAGCTCGATTGCCCACTGCTTCAGCGTGCCGTAGCGGGTGATCTCATAGTGCTCGACGGCCTGCGCCGCCGATATGAGTCCCGCATCGAGTGCAGGCGTGCCCTTGAACTCGTCGGCGATCTCTTCGCCTTCCGCGATGATGCCTTCAATCGCATCGCACGTCTTGCCGCGCGCAGACTTTCCCATCATCTCGAAGACTTGCTCCAGGCGTTCGACCTGGCCTTCCGTCTGTGCCTCGTGCTTCTCGAAGGCTGCCTTCAGCTCCTTCGATTGAGCTGCCCGGCGCATCTTGGGTAGAGCCTTCAGGATCTTCTTCTCGGCGTAGTAGATATCCCGAAGCGTATCGTGAAAGAGGTCTTCCAGGGTCTTTGATTTGCTGGCCATTGTTGGTCTCCACTGCAGAGGTGCCGGGTTTGCCTGCCCTAACAGCGCTGGCCAAAGGAAGTTCCCTGAGTCTTCACCGGCGAGGTGACACCCGCCGCGTCGACCTGTCGATCACGTTTTCTCTATCGCGCTCGCCGCATTGGACGATATCCGGAGCCTTTTCACGCCCGATGAGTTCATCGACAAAGCGCTCGGGACTGGGCAGCGCTTGTCATGATCCACTTTCGGAGGCGAGGCTGGGGCTGCGGTGGCAAATGCCGTGTATAATGCTTGTGGTGCTCGCATCCGAGACTACCCACTTACCCTGAACAAGATCCTCTCGTCGCTGTCGACGTAAGGTGGGTTACTCATAGGAGGCTGCGTTGGCTCCAACCGGCTTCGAGCAGTTTATCCTTGGCACAGGCGCCGTCCTGTTCGTGTGTGCGTGCGTCTTCGGTTTCATCGAAGCACTCGCGATGTTCATGAAGTGGTGGGAGGGCGAATGATCCGGGCCGCCATGGCGACGACTGCAAATTATCGAAGTGCGAGCGGAACTTCGTGGCCTCGAGCCGATTGAATCTGCGTACGCATACGTTTGTGCCTCAAAAGAGGAGGACGGATCATGCGAGCGCTTCCACTCATCATCGCCGTGCTGGTTAGCCCCTGTATGGCAACGCAGACCAACGCGGCATCAGAAGACGCATGCGAGCGCGTATTCGCCACGGTCGACCTCAACAGCGACGGCTCTCTCGATGCCGCAGAAGGCCTGCGCTACTTTGCGGCGATGCGTGTCAAGGGCAAGCCCCTTACGACCGACAAGCTCACGAAGGCGGCGTTCATCGAGCTCTGCAAGGCCGATATCTTCGCCAAGGCGAAGCCGGACGGCGATACGCCGAAGGAAGGCCTAGGTGACTTCACCGAAACGGACATCCGCGATCGCATTCTCGCTGAAGGCTTTACCGAGGTGTCATCGCTTAAACAGGACGACAAGGGCATATGGCGTGGAACTGCCGTCTGGCGGTCACGCAGGATCGGCGTGGCGGTAGACTATACCGGAAGCGTATTCGGCGAGTGGGGCAACTTAGCCCGGCAGTGACACGCCCGCCAGCTACAACCCTCGTCGCGATGGCATCAGAAAATGCCAGGAACAGATCTCCTGAGCACGCGTTTGCCTAGTGAGCCATGCTCGCTTGGAGGCACAAAAAGGAGACGATCAATGAACGACGTTGTGCAACGGTGCGCCGTAGGGCTTCTCGCACTTGGGCTTACCGCAGGTCTCGGCCTTGCCGCCGCGGCACAGGAAGTGGATGAGGACGGCTACGTGATAGAGGAACCCGCTCCGCCCATCGCGGAGATCGACGATGCAGATGATGATGAAGAAGAGATAACGCTCGCGAATCGCGATGGCATGCAGCGGTGCGCGGATACGTTCCGCTCCTTCGATCCGCAAACCGGAACATACGTTACGTACCAGGGTGAAACTCGGTTCTGCCCATATCTCGAGTAGCCTCACATTGGATGGCGTCGCAATAGTCGGCGCCATCCAATGCTCGTGCGGTCAGAGAAGCGATGGTGCGGACATCGGCGAAGAGTGGCAGCTAGGTGAAAGGAACCGGTGCCCCAGTGGTCAGTTTCCATAGCAAAGCTATGGAGGTAAACCATGACCGTGCACGACCACGAGCACTATACCGAGCGCGATTACACACAGCATCGCCGTGTGGCCGATGACAGGCAAGCCAAGTGGACCGCTGCGGTCATTTTGATGGCGGTCATCGCGTTCTTTGCCTACATGCTGGCAAGCGGCCAGGGCCCGACGAGCCGACTAGATACGCCGCCGGAACCCAGGACGACGACGGTGCCAGCGAACTCGCCATCGAGTCCGCCCAGATAGGGGGCAGCGGCTGCACCCTCCGGGCGCTCGCTGTCTTTTCCTGAAACGGCCTCGATGATGCGCTGGGTTCGTCCTTGCGCATGCGGGGCTTCAGTGTTTGTCCTGCCGTACCTGTGTACTCATTTTACGGGGTGGTCATCCTGGGTACCGGAAAGCCCGGAACGTCTCCTCGAGTTCATTGTGTCGTCCGCGGCAAATTTCCTCGACCCTCATGTTGAAGGGCGGTTAGTCGAACTCGATGCCGCAACCACGACCAGTTCTCCAGTCCCAACGCACGCCAGGGTCAGACGGATTGTCGGGATTGGCCGGTCCTTCCAGGATCGTTGGGCGCGTGAGCACTTCGATTATTGCTGGAATTTCTACTTGGGTCAGGGCGTATGCCATTTCTTTGGCGGAGAGGGAGGGATTCGAACCCCCGGTACGGTTGCCCGTACTCCGCATTTCGAGTGCGGCGCGATCGACCACTCTGCCACCTCTCCGGAGCCGCGTCCCTGCGCCTCGCTGAGGCTCCGGTTCGAACGGCGCGCGGACCATATCTTGCGACTTCCCTAAGCGCAAGCATACCCGCGCCCGGAAAAACGACGGTCATTCGAGCTTCAGCGTCGCCTCCGACTGGCCGCGTGGCGAGACCATCGTAATGCGCGCGGTCTTACCTTTGAGATCGGCAATGTCGGCCCCCTCTGTGAGGTCAACGAGGAAGCTCGCGCGATCGCCCTTGGGCGGTCCGTCCGGCTTGGCCATGGGGATCCAGGCCCCATCCGACGCCTCGATGAAAAGATCCGCGCCTTCGGCGCCCCCGGGGAAAGTGACGTCGAGCCGGATTTCGGGTTTGTCGCCGCCAAGCACGACTGTGGCCTTGCTCAGCTGGGGATCGGACGGGCGTCGCGTACCAGGCGAACGAGGAACGCGGTCGAAAGCGCGCGCGAGATCGCTGGCAACGGGCTGCTGCTCGGCGCCGGGTGGAATCACCAACTCGAGGCGGGCTTGCGCGGGAATGCAGATGTCCTTGCAAACTCCATACTCGAGCGACAGCGTCAGGGCGACCTCGCGCTTGGGATCTGCTGGCTGCAGGATGATCGGCAGAATGAGGCGCTGCTTGTAACCGATGGTGTCGCCACCACGATCTGCCAGCCTGGTGGGAGCGGGATAGCGCACCTCGGCAGAGGCGAGATTGGAAGCCGCCGACCAGTCGAACAGGGGCGGCACACCAGATGAACCGGGATTGCGCCAATAAGTCTTCCACCCGTCCGCAAGCTCGATCTCGATGCCGGCAGCGATCGTGCCCGCCGGTGAATCAGACGCTCGTCCGCCGGCAATGAGGCGCGCGCGGGCGTGCGGCTCCTTGACCCATGATGAAGCAAAGGCTGGAGGATCGGCGGCTGCGCTCTGGGCGAGCGCGCACAGTAACAACCCGGCGGCGGGAATAGGCAGGATGCGCAGCAACTTGGTCTCCACATGGGCCTCCACGGGCGCGCATCGTAACGTGGCGCCTCGTCATGGGAAGTGACGTTCTGCTCTCGTCGGATCAAGTTTCGGTGCAAACGAGATCGGAAGGCACTTTCAACGCAATGACGATGCCGGATTTTCGTCGCCAGACAAATCACTGCTTCACATCAGGCAGTAGCAAGCGTTAGTCTCGGCACATGGAACAGGCACGCAAACGCCGCGTCTCGGGCTCGAGCTATCTCAGCGGCCAGCTTCTCGTCGCCATGCCGACGATGACCGATCGTCGCTTTCGCCGCTCGGTCATCTACATGTGCTCCCATTCGTCCGAAGGCGCCATGGGGCTCATCGTCAATCAACGCTCGCCCGACGTTTCGCTAGGCGATCTCGTCGATCAGCTGGGGCTTGGCGAGGGTGGCGCCGAAACATTCCTCGAGCAGAGCGTTCTGAACGGCGGCCCGGTCTCGACCGAGCGCGGGTTCGTGCTTCACACAAACGACTACTTCGCCGACGAGGCGACGCTCGCCATCAGCGACGGCATCTGTCTGACGGCGACGATCGAGATTCTGAAAGCCATGGCTGCCGGCCAGGGACCGCGCCGCTCCATGTTGGCGCTTGGCTACTCGGGCTGGGCGGCGGGGCAGCTCGAGGCAGAGATCGGCGCCAATGGCTGGCTGCATTGTCCGGCCGACCGCGATCTGATCTTCGACACGGATCTCGAGCTCAAATACGTGCGGGCGCTCTCCAAGATCGGTGTCGAGCTCTCCCATCTGCACAGCGAAGCCGGGCACGCCTAGGCACGGCTAGTGGGGCCTCTCAGGCGCCGCGCGGCTTGCTCAGCATGGCAAGGATCGCCTGCGTCGTTCGTTCGAGGCCACCGGAAAGCCGCTCGAGCGTATCCGTTGCGATGGCGACCACCTTGTCGCGGCTCGCGGGCGCCTGCAGCCATGCCAGCACCTGGCGCGCCATGTCATCGGCACCATGGATCTCGACAGCACCGCCTGCCTCGATCAGCGGCGCATAGATGTCGGTGAAACTCGACTGATGCGGGCCGACGAGAACGCTGGCGCCGAGACGTGCGGCTTCGATTGGATTCTGACCGCCCCGATCGATCAGCGAGCCGCCGATGAAGGCAATGCGCGCTATGGAATAGAGCGTACCCAACTCGCCGATCGTATCGGCGATGTAGATATCGGTGCCGGCGTGGGGCAGCTCACCGCGCGAGCGCACGGCGACAGTGTGGCCCGCGGCAGTGAGATCGGCGGCGATTTGCGGTCCGCGATGAGGATGACGCGGCGCTATGATCGTGCAGAGGTCCGCAACTGTCGAGCGCATGAGACGGTGCGCGCTCGCGACGATCGCTTCCTCTCCGGCGTGCGTACTTGCTGCAACGAAGCGCGGTCGGCCGGCGAGTGCGGCGTTGAGGGCCGTCGCGGCCGCCTCATCGATCGGCAGCAGCGGTGCGTCGAGCTTGAGATTGCCGACCGATGTGGTGTTGATGGCGCCGAGTGAGGCGAGAGCCCGCGCGAGTTGGTCGTTCTGAGCGAGCACCGCATCGAGCCGCCCGAAGAGTGCCTTGGCGACATTGGGTTTGCCCTGCCAGCGTGCGAGGCTGCGATCGGACATGCGGGCATTGATGAGTGCGAGGCGGATGCCGCGCGCATGCGCCTCGAGAATGAGATTGGGCCAGATCTCTTGCTCGGTGAGCACGGCGACGGTCGGCCGCCAGTGATCGAGGAAGCGGCGTACGTAAGGCCCCGAGTCGAGCGGCAGGTACTGATGAAGCGCGCGAGCCGGCAGTCGTTTGGCCGCGAGCCCGGCTGAGGTCACCGTGCCGGTGGTGAGGAGGATCGTGAGGTTGCGTCGTGCGGCCAGCAGGCGCTCGATCAGCGGAAGCACCGCGTTGGTCTCACCGACACTCGCCGCGTGCAGCCAGAGGAGATCGCCGTCGGGTCGCGGAATGCCGGCAATGCCGTAACGCTCCGCGCGGCGCATGTGGTCTTCCTTGCCGCGCTCGGCCCGGCGATGCAGCACCAGCCACAAGGCCGGGCGTGCCAGCGACATGACGGCGCGGTAGGTGCGCAAGGCAAGAGGAAGTGATTGGGGCAGGGATGGATGGCCGCTGGTCGCCGCCTGGCTGCTCATGTTGCCGCGCTCCTCACGGCAATGCAGCGCCGCGCGCGAACAAAGACCGATGCGCCTGGCGCGCGCACGCGCCGCGAATTGCACCGTATTCCAGCCGGAACATCGACCTGCAACCGAAACTCTCCAAGCACGGGGCGTCAGCGGCGATGCGGCCCTACGCCGCGCTGGGCGCTTCGGCCTACTGCGGCAGTGCCGCCGACAGGGCATCAGACCGACGCGACCACCAGCCCCTTTAGACGCAAATGGCCGACCCCGTCCGGCGCCATATCGCCGCGCTTGGCGCCCTCTCCTCGCCCGGAAAGCGGGGCACCAGCTAGGCGACCACGGCCGCAATTGCTTGTCATGGTTACAGGCGATAAGGACGTTCGCCAAGGGGTGAGGGGAGTCGGGTTGCGAAAAAGCCGGTGCAATGTCACGGGTTTTCAGCCGGCGGCTCGCGCCGGATGGAATGAAAGGCTTGTCGCGGTTTGCTGATGGCGAAGATCACAAAGGGCGGTCGGCGGCGTTTTCGCAGAGGCCTGCGCGCGTGGCAGGCGAGCACGGCCGCAGTGCTGCCGCCGTGGATGGTGCGCCGTTTCGGTCCGGCCGTGAATCATCTCGACCTTTGGCTGATCGACTACGGTGTTCTTCGTGAGGTCTACGGCAATCTGCATCAGGTGACCGATGGCCTCTGGCGCTCGGCTCAGCCGGCGCCGCGCCACCTTCGCGCGGCTGCTGAACGCGGTGTACGCCATGTCATAAATCTACGCGGCGAGGAGACGCACGGCGGCTACTGGCTCGAACAGGAGACCTGTGCCCGCTTGGGTCTGGAACTCGTCGACCTGCGCATGAGGTCTAGGGCAGCGCCCTCGCGCAGCGACATTGCCGATATACGGGCGCTGATCGCGACTATCGATCAACCGACGCTCGTTCACTGCAAGTCCGGCTCCGATCGCACCGGCCTCTTCTGCGCGCTCTATCTCATCCTGCGTGAGGGGGTTCCGGTTGCCGAGGCGCGGCGCCAGCTATCGCTGCGCTACGGCCATATCCGCATGACCAAGACCGGCATTCTCGACCATCTGTTCGATCAGTATCTCGAGCACGATGCCCGATCACCCATGCCGTTCGCCGAATGGCTGGATACCGTCTATGACCCGCAGGCGCTCGTCGCGAGCTTCAGAGCGCAAAGCTGGGTGAAGCGCGTCACGGGGGGGCCGGTTCGCGGCTAGCGGACCTGCGCGGTGCGGGGCGAACGATCTCAGGCAACCTGAAACTCGTCTGGTTCGATGGTCAACCAGCGGTGGGTGCGGGGCAATGCGCCGCCGGTCAGTGGAATGCGCGCTTTTTCAAATGGTTAGAGCCAATTTCGCCCTCCATCTGCGAGGTTTGCAGCTCTTTTCGAGGCGGGGTTTCAGGCGCCCTAGATGCTCCGCCATGCGTTCGCTTAGGAGTTCTTAAGCGGCCCTGTGCCATGTATCGGACCCTGGGATACGACCGCGAGTCGAGGGGGAGAGGCATGACAACCGCTCAGGCTGGGCTTTTGGCATTGTCGGGGCTGGAGATGCCCGGCCGTGACGAGCAGGCCGCGAAGGCCGCACCCGCTGATGCGACCAAGGCCTTGCTTGCCGGCGCGAGCGTCGGCCTCGCCATGTTCGACAAGGATCTGCGGCTTCTTGCCTGCAACGAGACCTATCGTGTCCTGCGCGGTCATACGCCGGACGAACTGGTCGCCGGCGCGTCTCTCGAGGACCTCATCCGCCGCGTGCTCGAGCGCCTCGAGCTCTCGGACGACCAGATCGCCGCCCGTATGAAGGCGGCCATGGAGCGCGTCGTTCCCGGCGCCGAGGATACTTTCCGTTATGTCGCGCCGAGCGCCAAGCTCATCGAGGTGAACCGCGCGTGCCTCCCGAGCGGCACGCTCGTCGAGACCGTCCGCGAACTCGAGCCCACGACGAGCGTGACGGATCTCAATGTCCAGTTTGCCCAGATCGCCGCCAATGCGCGTCAGCGCATGACCCACGCGCTCGATGTCATGGCGGAGGGCTTCGCCCTTTTCGATGCCGACGAAAAGCTCGTAATTTTCAATCGCAAGTACGTCGAATGCCGGATGCTCATCTCCGAGCTCATCGTCCGCGGTGCGTCGTACGAAGCACTGCTCGAGGAAGAGTTGCGCCGTGGCGGCTTTGATCTGAGGGGCCGCACGCCCGAGATGTATCTCGCGGCTGCCCTGAAGCGCCATCGCAATCCGGGCATTCCGACCGAGGTTCGTCTGGCTGACGGCAGCTGGCATCTGGTCAATGAAACGCGCACGTCGAACGGGGAAATCGTTCAGACGCGTACCGATATCACCCAGCTGAAGCAGCGAGAGGCCGACCTCGTCCGGCTGAGTCGTGAGCTGCATTCGCGCAGTGCGATGTTCGATGCGCTCCTCGGCAACATGGCTCAGGGGCTATGTCTGTTTGATGCCGATCAGCGCGTGGTCTTCGCCAACCGCCGCTATGCAGAGATCTACGGTCTCAAAGCGGAGATGATCGCGCCCGGCACCAGCCTGAAGGATATCCTGGAGGCACGGATTGCCACTGGTATCTATGGCGCCATCGACGGTGCACAATATGTGCAGGATGGACTGAACACTTTCAACGAGAAGACTTCGCAGGTTTTGAAGCTGGCCGACGGACGCTCGATAGCCGTCGTGCGCCTGCCGATGGCCGACGGCAGCCTCGTCAGCACGCACGAGGATATTACGGAACGCGAGAGCCTCAATGCGCGCCTCGCCACCCAGCACAAGCAGCTCGACGCTGTCATGCACAACATGGCGCAAGCCGTCGCCATGTACGATGATGATCAGCGCCTGATCATCTGCAATCGCCGCTACCTCGAAATGTATCGCCTTTCGTCCGAGATCGTGAAGCCGGGTGCCAGCCTGAAGGATATCCTGGAGGCACGGGTAGCCGCAGGCATTTACCGTGACGGCGACGGGCAGACAGTCGTGCGGGACGGGATTGGGAAGTTCGGCGAGAGGAACTCGCAGTTGCTGAAGCTGGCGGACGGTCGCTCGATCGCCATCCTGCGACGCCGCATGCCCGATGGCAGCGTGATCACTACGCACGAAGATATTACGGAACGCGAGAGCCTCAACGCGCGCCTCGCCACCCAGCACAAGCAGCTCGACGCTGTCATGCACAACATGGTGCAAGGCGTCGCCATGTACGATGATGATCAGCGCCTGATCATCTGCAATCGCCGCTACCTCGAAATGTATCGTCTCTCGCCGGAGGTCGTGAAGCCAGGCGTCTCCCTGGACGATGTCATGATGCACAGCGCCAGGGTCGGCAACTATACCGAAGAGGAAGCGCGCCGCGTTCTGGCGGAGCGGCACGAAACGCGGCATCAAAAGACGCGCCGCACGTTCAAGCAGCATCTGCGCGATGGCCGCGTGATCGCCGTGGTCAGCGAGCCGATGCAGGACGGCGGGACGATCGCCACTTGCATGGACGTCTCCGAAAGCGAGCGCCACGCCGAGCAGATGCGCGAGCATACGCTAAAGCTCGAGCGGTCGAACCGCGAGTTGCAGGACTTTGCCTACGTCGCCTCGCATGATCTCCAGGAGCCGCTGCGCAAGATCGAGGCCTTCGGCGATCGCCTCGTCACCCGCTATGGTAAGGATCTGCCCGACGATGGGCGCATGTTCCTCGATCGGATGCAGAATGCGGCTGGCCGGATGCGCCGTCTCATCAACGACCTGCTCGACTACTCGCGCGTCACGACCAAGGCCAAGCCGTTCACGCGCGTCGAACTCGGGGAGGTACTGACCGGGGTGCTCTCGGATCTGCAGATCCGGATCGAGGAGTCGGGCGCCACCATCAGGTCGGAGAAGCTCCCCGTCATAGATGCGGACGCGACGCAGATGCGTCAGCTTCTCCAGAACGTGCTGGCGAACGCTCTGAAGTTCCGCAAGCCCGATGTGAAACCGGAAATCAGCATCACGTGCTCGGCCGATGGAGCGCAGACCGGTCACCGGACGCCGCACGTGCGGATCGAAATCAGGGACAATGGGATCGGCTTCGACAACAAGTACAAGGAGCAGATCTTCACGATCTTCCAGCGGCTGCATGGCCGCCTCGAGTACGAAGGAACCGGCGTCGGCCTCGCCACGGTTCGCAAGATCGTCGAGCGCCATGGCGGCTCGATCGACGCAGACGGTCGGCCGGGTCTCGGCGCGACCTTCATCATCGAGCTGCCGATGCGCCATCAGACCGAGGAGGCCGGCAAAGCGGCCACGGGTTGATGTGGAAGTTGTCAACAACGTGTGATTGTGCGTGCTCGCCGGGCCACATCCCGTATAAGTTGTTTGTGTGCTGCATCGGGTTGCCCTGCGTTCGTCATTCGAATGTGCGATACATATCGCCGGATAGATGCGGGACGCGCGCATGGAGCGGGCTAAGCATTGGGGAAATAGGCACTTTGCCGCTGTGACGGCGGTCGCAATCGGTACCCTGATTGGGTCGCCGGCGAGCGCCCAATCGCCGCTGCTCGATGAGCTGCGATTCGGAGTCATGGCCCACAGCATCGAAAGTGGCCATTCCGAGGGCGGTGCCGACGTCAATCTTGAGCTGCTATTGCGGCGACCAGCCATTTCCTTCGGCCACGCAGTGGCCGATTTCGTTTTCAGGCCGCGCGTTCACGTCGGCGCTGCGATCAACACGATCGGCGACACCAGCCAGTTTTATGCGGGCTTCACCTGGGATCTGAAGATCACCGAAAGGCTCTCCCTGGAGGCTTCCTTCGGCGGCGCCTTGCATGATGGGCCGCTCGATGGCAGTGCCGCGGATCGCTACGGCTGTCGGGTGAATTTCCGCGAGTCGGCATCGCTCGGATATGCGCTCGATGAGTACTGGACCGTCTATGCCACTGTCACCCACATGTCGAACGCGGACCTCTGTTCGAGCAACAGCGGCATAACCAGCGCCGGCATCCGCATCGGCTATAAATTCAGATAAGCGACCGGCGCACGGCCCCGTTCGGATGGCTCTCAGCCGCGCCGGATGATTGTTGCGCTCGCCATAGCGGCAATGCCTTCGCGGCGCCCAGTGAAGCCGAGCGTCTCCGTGGTCGTCGCCTTGACGCCGACGCGACCAGGGTCGATGCCGAGGATGCGACCGATCTCTTTGCGCATGGCATCGCGATGTGGCCCGATGCGCGGCGCCTCGCAGAGGATCGTGATGTCGACATTCCCGATCTGGTAGCCGGATGCCGCGACACGTCTTGCGGCCTCGGCCAGAAAGATCTCGGAGCGCGCGCCCTTCCAGCGCATGTCGCTCGGTGGAAAGTGCTGGCCGATATCGCCGTCGGCGATGGCGCCGAGCAGGGCATCGGTAAGCGCGTGCAGGGCGACATCGGCGTCGGAATGGCCCTCGAGGGCGTGCGAATGCGGGATCGACACGCCGCAGAGCCATACGTGGTCACCGGTCCCGAAGCGATGCACATCGAAGCCGGTGCCATGCCGGACGTCGGTAATGGCCGACGCGGCGCGACCGAATGACTGCTGAGCCAAGGTCAGGTCCTCCGCGCTCGTGATCTTGATGTTGCGCGCTTCGCCTTCGACGAGCGTGCAAACAACGCCGTGCCATTCGGCGATGCCCGAATCGTCGGTGAACTCGTTGCGTCCGGACGCCTCGGCGGCGCGGTGGGCTGCGAGTATCTCCGGGTAGCGGAAGCCTTGTGGCGTCTCGGCGCGCCAGAGTCCGGCACGGTCCACGGTTCCGGCGACATTACCCGCGGCATCGGCGCGTTTGAGCGTGTCGGCGAGAGGCAGTCCGGGCAGCGCGCCCGCCGATGACGCGAGCGCCCCAAGGACCCGGTCGATCAGGGCGTGCGACACGAACGGCCGCGCCGCATCGTGGATGAGTACGCGCGTCGGATTGAGCTGAAACAGCGCCTCAAGGCCATTGTGCACCGAGATCTGTCGGCTTGCGCCGCCGATCGCTGGAGGCAGCAGCTTTCCTGAGACGCGCTGGGCTGCTGCCTGGTATCGGAGCATGTCGTGCTGGTGGATGACTGCCAGCACGTGGTCGATGTCGCGATGACTGGCAAAGGCTTCGAGCGTCCGCGTGAGCATCGGCACGCCGCCCAGGTCGGCATACTGCTTGGGCAAACTGGCGCTTCCGGCCCGGCTGCCCCGCCCTGCTGCGACGATTATGGCTATGGTTGACACAGCCCTGCCCCCAAATTGTGCGGCCACTGACCGCCGCCCCGCCGGCAAAATCAAACCATATCCAAAAGTTGTGCAAACGGTCATAGGCCTGCTGCCCGACCTATGCAATGGCTGGGGATTGCAGTGCAATTTCGCACTTGCGAAGGCCAGCATCCTTCTCTAGTTTGAATAATTATTGGGCAGAGTGTAATCTTGCTCAAAAATAGGGCAGGCAATGAACGGGCGGCCGGACTTCGAGCTGAGGGGTGATGCTACGGGCAGTTTGCCTGTGGCCGCTCTGGGCGCGTCCGCC
This sequence comes from Pseudomonadota bacterium, assembly GCA_023430315.1. Lineage (GTDB taxonomy): Bacteria > Pseudomonadota > Alphaproteobacteria > Rhizobiales > Hyphomicrobiaceae. The sequence goes on from JAEZAW010000152.1 coordinate 19,488, forward strand.
CTCACCATCGGCCGCGTATCCATTGCGTGCCGGGTCATGCTGGCGCCGATGTCAGGCGTATCCGATCTGCCGTTTCGTCAGGCCGCGCAAAGCTGCGGCGCGGGTTACGTCGTTTCCGAGATGGTCGCCAGCGAGGAGCTCGTGCGCGAGCGGCCCGACATGCTCCGGCGCACGGCATTCGCGGGCGCGCGTCCCTTCGTCATGCAACTCGCCGGACGCGAAGCGCACTGGATGGCCGAGGGTGCCCGCATTGCGGAGGGGCTCGGCGCCGACATCATCGACATCAACATGGGCTGTCCGGCGCGCGAGGTGACGGGCAAGCTCTCGGGCAGCGCCTTGATGCGCGATCTCGATCACGCGATCGGTTTGATCGATGCTACGGTCGGAGCGGTGCAGGTCCCTGTGACGCTGAAGATGCGCATGGGCTGGGACCACGCACATCTCAATGCCCCCGAGCTTGCACGCCGCGCCGAGGCTTCCGGCGTAGCACTCGTGACGGTGCACGGCCGCACGCGTTGCCAGTTCTTCAAGGACAAGGCCGACTGGCATTTCGTACGCCGCGTCAAGGACGCCGTTTCGCTTCCCGTCATTGTCAATGGCGACATCTGCACGCCCGAGGATGCGCGCACGGCGCTCGCAGCGTCCGGTGCCGACGGCGTCATGATCGGGCGCGGCGCCTATGGTGCGCCCTGGCTGCCAGCGCGGACGGCGACCTTCCTCGCCACCGGCATTGATCCCGGCGCGCCAACACCCGACAAGCAATGCGAGATCGCGCTGGCCCACGTCGAGGCTATGCTCGGTCACTACGGCGCATTCCTCGGACTGCGCAATGCACGCAAGCACATCGGCTGGTATCTCGAGTCGAGCGGCGCGCCTCCTGCGGTCGTGAAGGCCAACCGCCAGCGCTTGTGCACGGAGACGGACCCCGCACGACTGCTTGCGGGGCTGGCGCGCTTCTATGCGTCGGTTCCGCACCTCGAAGGGGCGGCCGCATGAGTGCAGACCGCACGCCCGAGCGCGCCTCACTGGTGCCGCCGCTCACGACTCGGCGTCACATCGAGCACGATGTGCTCGTCGGTTCACTGCCGCATCCGATCATCGTTCTCGCCGCCGACGAGCGGGTCATCTACGCCAATGTTGCGGCCGAGACATTTTTCCAATCGAGTCAGGCGGTTCTGAAGCGCCAGCAGATCGGCTCGATCGTCAGCGACGACTGTCCGCTGATCGCGCTCGCCCGCCAGGTCGTTCGCACCGGTTCGACAGTCAACGAATACGGCGTCCTCATCTCCACGCCGAAGATCCAGGCGCCGCGCCTCGTCGATATCTACGGCGGGCCACTGCCGGATGCCCCCGACCTCGTCCTGCTCATGCTCCAGCAGCGCTCGATGGCGCAGATGATCGAGCGCCAGCTCACGCATCGCGCGGCAGCGCGTTCGGTGTCGGGTCTCGCGGCCGTGCTCGCGCACGAGATCAAGAACCCGCTATCCGGCATCCGCGGCGCCGCGCAGCTCCTCGAGCCCTCACTCTCCGACGAGGATCGCGCGCTTGCGCGCCTCATCTGCGCGGAGACGGACCGCATCCGCAATCTCGTCGACCGCATGGAAGTCTTCGGTGACGAGCGGCCGCTCGCGCCCGAGCCCGTCAACATTCACGATGTCCTCGATCACGTGAAGCGCATTGCCGAGAGCGGCTTTGCCCGAGGCTTCCGCATCCAGGAGCAGTACGATCCGTCGCTGCCGCCGATCCCCGGCAATCGCGACAAGCTCGTCCAGGCCTTCCTCAATCTCGTGAAGAACGCGGCCGAGGCGCTGGCCGAGTCGAACGACGGTGGCCGCATCGTACTTACCACGGCATTCAGGCCGGGTGTCCGCCTCTCCGTTCCCGGCTCGAGAGCGCGCGTTGCGCTCCCGCTCATGATCGAGATCGAGGATAACGGCCCTGGCATTGCCGAAGCGGTGCGCTCGCACCTCTTCGATCCCTTCGTCACCACCAAGCGGACCGGCACCGGTCTCGGTCTCGCGCTTGTTGCCAAGATCGTCGGCGATCACGGCGGCATCATCGAGTGCGACAGCGAGCCCCGTAAGACTGTCTTCCGCGTCCTTCTGCCCATGCAGGAACGCGCGGGCGACCTGAGCAAGAGAGGCCCATGATGGCACGCGGAACCATCCTCATAGCTGACGACGATGCGGCCATTCGCACCGTCCTCAACCAGGCATTAGCGCGGGCCGGCTACTCGCCGCGCGCGACCGGCAATGCCGCGACGCTCTGGCGCTGGGTCTCGCAAGGTGAGGGCGACGTTGTCATCACCGACGTGATCATGCCGGACGAGAACGCGTTCGATCTGATCCCGCGCATAAAGAAGGCGCGGCCCGAGTTGCCGGTCATCGTCATGAGCGCGCAGAACACGCTGATGACGGCGATCACGGCGGCGGAGAAGGGCGCCTACGAATACCTGCCGAAGCCATTCGATCTCTCGGAGCTTGTCGGCGTGGTCGGTCGCGCTCTCTCGGAGCCGGGCCGCAAGCGCGAGCGCAGCAACGATGGCGACAACGAGGAGCTGCCGCTCATCGGTCGTTCGGCGGCCATGCAGGAGATCTACCGCGTCATCGCGCGGCTCACACAGACTGACCTGACGGTGATGATCACCGGTGAGTCCGGTACGGGCAAGGAGCTCGTCGCGCGTGTTCTCCATGATTTCTCCAAGCGGCGCACGGGCCCGTTCGTCGCGATCAACATGGCGGCGATTCCGCGCGAGCTCATCGAGAGCGAACTGTTCGGCCATGAGAAGGGTGCGTTCACGGGCGCGCAAGTGCGCACGCAGGGCCGCTTCGAGCAGGCTGAAGGCGGTACGCTCTTCCTCGATGAGATCGGCGATATGCCGCTCGAGGCACAGACCCGGCTTCTGCGCGTGCTGCAGGAGGGGGAGTACACAACAGTTGGTGGGCGCACGCCGATCAAGACCAACGTCCGCATCATCGCCGCGACGCACCGCGACCTGCGCCAGCAGATTCAGCAGGGGGCCTTCCGCGAAGATCTCTACTATCGTCTCAATGTCGTGCCGGTGCGTCTGCCGCCGCTGCGCGAGCGCGCCGAGGACATCGGCGACCTTGCCCGTCACTTCCTGCGCATCGCCGCGCGCGAAGGGCTTGGGCAGAAGACGCTGGCGCCGGGTGCGCTCGATCGTCTGCGCAAGCATTCGTGGCCGGGCAACGTGCGCGAGCTCGAGAATCTCGTCCGCCGTCTCGCCGCGCTCTACTCGCAGGACACCATTAGCGCCGAAATCGTCGATGGCGAGCTTGCCGAGCTGGCGCCGGCACCCAATGAGCCGGATACGACGTCGGATACCTCGCGCGGGCTCTCCGAGCTGGTCGAGGGCTATCTCGGCCGGCATTTTGCGGGCTTCGGAAAGGATCTCCCGCCACCGGGTCTCTACCGGCGTATCCTGCGCCAGGTCGAGATGCCGTTGATCACGGCGGCGCTTGCGGCGACGCGCGGCAACCAGATCCGGGCCGCCGAACTGCTCGGCCTCAACCGGAATACACTCCGCGAGAAGATCCAGAGCCTCGACATCCAGGTCTTCAAGGGCCCCCAAGGCTGAGGACTGAAGACTGCGAATGACGGCCGCCTCGCACGTGCTGCGCTGCACGCGACGCCCCGTCTTGCTCTATCCACAGAAATACTGCTCACAGCCGGTCACATAAAGGTGTGACAGGGCTTGTCGCCAGAAAGACACAGTTTGTGTCATATTGGCTGACACGACTTCGGGCCATGGTGCTGGGGCTGTGACATCGGCAGTGGGCTGACGCCTACGCTGCGCGGCACGAGCCGGATCCAAGTGCTTGAGATCGGTTGAAAATCAAGGATCGCCGGGAACCTCCGGCGACCACGGAGGATTGCTCCGAGCGCCGTTGCCGCGCCGCCGCTTCCGGCGGGACACACGCCTTCGAGGCAATCCGCGGTATCAGCCGGAACAGAAGTGAGCATGGGCACGCGAGACACAACCAACCGCCGCTCGATTCTTTCCGGCGTGCCCGAGTCGGGCTTGCCGGGATCGAGCCCGCGCGCCTTCTGGTTCGGTCTTGCGATCGTCGTGCTTTCGCTCGTCTCGGGCCTCGCGACTTACCTCATCCTCACTGGCCTGACCCCGATCGCGCCACGCAACGACGTTGTGCTGCTGGTGCTGCTGCTCAACGTGGTGGTGATCATCGCCATGCTGGCCGTGATCGGCGCGCAAGCCTACGGCCTCTGGCGGGCGTGGCGGACGCGGCTTCC